>CAVJQN010000041.1:0-17409 GCA_963651635.1 Agathobacter sp. | reverse complement strand
CTGGAAAAATACAGGTGCCTGTCCATAGAATCGATCCTTTCTGGTTTTAATGTCTGGTTATCCGCAACCGTCAGGCAGGCTGCATCGGCACTGCCTGACGTCTACATTTCATCGAACAGTCCGAGCACCGCGATGCCGAACACTGTGACGGCGATCATGAGATAGTGCCTGCGGCTGAGCTTCTCCTTGAGTATCAGGCGGCTCCAGACAACCGAGAGCGCGCAGTAGGAGGAGATAATCGGTGCGGAGAACATGATATGCTCCGAGTCAGCGATGGCAAATATATAGAAGAACTGGCCGACGGTCTCAAACGCCGCGCCGACATATTTCGGAAGCTCCAGACGAGGCAGGAGCTTCTGCTTCTTGATGCCGAGCACGTAGATCGCGCTCACGATGGCTACCGCGAGAAATGTGAGCTCGTAGGCGCAGTTTGCAGCCTCCTCGTCCAGAGACTGGAGTACCAGAGAGTCGCCGAATGTGCCGAGCGCGTCGAGCAGAGCATAGACGACGGGGATGGCAAGCGCCATGATGGAAGGTACGTATTGATATTTGCTGCCTGACTGGCGAACAGCGCGCACGTCCTCGTCCTCGGTCATATTGACCACGCCCAGTCCTATGACACCGCCGCAGACCGCGACCAGTGCGGCGATCTGGAAGACATTGAACTCGGAGATGCCGTAGAGACTGATGCTAAGGAGAGCCACTATCGCGCCCGACGAGTTGCAGATGGGCGAGGATATGGCGAGCTCTATATAGCGCAGTCCGAGATAGCCGATGGTCATAGAAGCGATATACAGCGCCGAGACGGGCAGATACTTGAGCATGACGGCGGGTGTGACGACGACGCCGCCGAAGAATATCTCATATGCCGCGTGCAGACCCATGACCACGCCGACTGCCATGGTCATCTTGAGGTGGCTGTAGCCATCGGATGCATCGCGGCAGCCTATCTTGGAGAACAGATCGGAGCCGCTCCAGAAGAACAGCGCCAGTACAGAATATAAAAACCACATGGATATATGACCTCTTTCGCAGGTGATATGCGCGCAGGAAGACGGTCTCACGCCGAAAGCGGCGGTGAAAGATGAAAACAGCTAAGAAGTGTGACACTCCTGCGCGCGGCGGTGATAAATATAGCATATATCGCGGGTGGTGGCTAGAGTGGCGCGGGGGTGATATAGGGTGATTTAGGGTCGCTTCAAAAGATAACTCGGACAAAACCGACTCGGTCGCGACCGAGTAAAACTTTACATCTGCGCCGGAACCTGAGATAATGGAGCAAAGGTGAAGGTCGGAGGTGCAGCTTATGGCATTTATAGGAAGAAATACCGAGCTGAGGAAGCTGTTGAAGGTCATGAACAGTGATGAGCAGCAGTTTGCGCTGATATACGGAAGGCGTCGCGTCGGCAAGAGTGAGCTTGTCAAGCAGGCATTGGCACAGAGCAGTGCGAGATCAATATACTATGAATGCAAGCAGGTAAGTCAGGCAGGCAACGCTGTCTCGCTGGCGGAGATAGTATCCGAGACGATGGGGCTGCCGAAACTAGGATATACGGATATAGAGGAGCTGCTCAGATATATATTCGAACTCTCCGTCAAGGAAAAGATGGTGCTTGTGCTGGACGAGTATCCGTATCTCAGAAACAGCGTAACGGGCATGGACAGTATATTGCAGGTGCTTCTGGATACATATAAAGACAGATCGCATCTGACGATGATCATACTCGGCTCATTCGTAGAGACCATGAAATCTCTGCAGGAGCATTCGAATCCGCTGTACGGCAGGGCGGATCTGACCATCGATCTCAAGCAGATGGACTACTACGATTCTGCGGCATTTTACCCGAATATGAGCGATGAGGACAAGGTGAGAATGTATGCCGTGTTTGGGGGCGTGCCTTACTACAACAGGCTGATTGACGATACGATGAGTGTAAAGGACAATATCATCGAGCTGATAGCATCCCCGGGCGCGAGGCTTGAAAATGAGGTCTCGATGTATCTCGACGCGGAGATAGGGAAGATAGTCAATGCCAACGAGGTCTTTGAGGCGCTGGCGAGAGGCTTCACGCGGTACAGCGATATACTGTCACAGTCGCATGTCTCGAGCGGTCCGACACTGGTGGATGTGCTCGACAAGCTGATAAAGATGGAGCTCGTGGACAAGGTCGTTCCGATAAATGATCCTGCAAACAGAAAAAAGACGGGATATGTCATAGCGGACAATTTCTCGCTGTTTTACTATCGCTATATATTCAAGTATTCCTCACAGATGAAGATCATGGCGCCGGAGACATTTTACGACAAATACATCGGGAGCGATCTGGATAAGGGATATGTTCCGCGGCGCTTTGAGGATATATGCAGGCAGTATCTGATAAGGCAGAACAAGGCGGGCAATATCAAGCCTGTCTTTGAGAAAATCGGCAGATATTATTATGACGATCCTGTAAGCCGTACGAATGGGGAGTTCGATATAGTCACCGAGGACGAACGGGGGTATGTATTCTACGAGGTGAAGTTCAGGAAAACACCTGTTACACAGGCAGAGATAGATACGGAGATAGAGCAGGTGCGCAGAGCTGGTCTGGGCTGTTACAAATATGCATTTATCTCACGGTCAGGTTTTGAGTGCGAGACCAGAGACGATCTGGAGCTGATAGCCTTGGAGGAAATCTACAAGCCGGGCGGTGCATTTTGACACACTGGCGCAAAGTGGTATAATGTTGCCCGTGTATGCGTCGGCGCACGACGGCGCGGGAAGGTCGACCGGGATCCCGGAACCTTCTGATGCAGGGCTAAGGAGAAGGTCATGGCGGACTATGTAATCAGCTGCTGTTCTACGGCAGATCTTTCACAGGAGCACTTTGACAAAAGAAATATAAGCTATATCAGCAATCACTATGAGATAGACGGCACGGACTATGTGGACGATCTGGGCAGGACGGTGCCGTATGAGAAGTTTTATAAGATGATGGCAGACGGCGCGATGACCAGAACCTCGCAGGTATGCGTCAGTGACTATACGGCATATTTCAAGGCATTTCTGGAGGCGGGCAGGGATGTGCTGCATCTGTGTCTGAGCTCGGGGCTGTCCGGGACATACAACTCCGCCTGTGTGGCGGCTCAGGAGCTGGCGGAGGACTACCCCGACAGGAAGCTCTATGTCATAGACTCACTGGCGGCATCGTCGGGCATCGGTATGCTGGCGGATACTGCGGCGGATATGCGCGATGGCGGAGCGGATATCGATACGGTCAGAGACTGGCTGATGGAGAATAAATCGAGGCTGTGTCAGTGGATGTTCACCACCGATCTGACATATCTTATCAGAGGTGGCAGAGTGAGCAGGACGGAGGGCGCCATAGGCGGTCTGCTGAATATCTGTCCGCTGCTGAAGATGGACGAGGAAGGCAAACTCGTAGCGGTATACAAGATACGCGGCAAGAAAAAGGTGATAGCCAAGGCACTTCAGATCATGGAGGAGCTGGCGGCGGACGGCACGGACTACAAGGGCAAGTGCTTCATCTCGCAGGCGGCGTGCATGGAGGATGCCAGAGAGCTCGCGGATATGATAGAGGATACATTCCCCGGGATAGATGGCGGAGTACAGATATTTGACGTCGGGACGACGATCGGAAGCCACAGTGGGCCCGGGACGGTCACGCTGTTCTTCTGGGGGAAGTGACGTGCGGCAGACGCAAATGCAAATATAAAAACGGCAGGAGACGGGTTCGGTCTCCTGCCGTTTAAACTTGCCGCAATCGTGGACGGGTGGTTCGCAGCAAACCGCCCTGACTGCGTGCTTATCCTGCGTAGAAGATGCCGTCGAAGCACTCCTCCTCGGGTGTGCCGTCGATGGTATAGGGCCAGTCGGTGCTGTCCGTGGTCACCTTGTAGAGCTTGTCAGTCGCCTCATCCAGCAGATATGCCGTATTTCTGGCATCAGACATGTAGATGCGCAGCTTCGTGCCGGATGTGACGGTTGCGTCGCCGACCTCCTTGAGCTCATGATCCACCTCGGTGAGGGTCAGATCCTTGAGGGCGGTCAGATAACGATCCTGAGGCAGTACGACATAGTTGTCCGCATAGGTCACCAGCTCACCGGTACTGCTGACTTGGTAGAGCTTCGCACCGCGATATGTTCCGAGTACGTCCATGGTAGTGTCTGCCAGCAGCGCCGAGGGATCCGTCCACTCATATGTGTACGAGGAATAATCCGAATCCACAGAAGCCTGCGCACCGTAGAATGTATATACCGGCTGCGGACCGGGGAGGGTCTCCTTGGTGTCGGCGGCAGTGGAGTCGCTCAACTCATAGACCGATGTGAACATATAGTCATTGTCACTTCGCTCTACCACATATGCGAAGACCTTGCCGGAGGTCTCGACGATATACGGGACGAGACCATATGCATATGCGTCCTCTGTATACTCATGACCATCGACACTGATGGTGAAGCCGAGCTGTCCGGACTCCTCACTGAGAACCTTTGTATCAATACGGAGCGTCTCGCGCTCTCCGTCATTGTCCACGTCATAGTAGTACGTCGAATCGACGCAGAACGGTGACATGAAGGTCTCGGGGAAGTCGAGATACTTGTCGTTTAATATATCCGTGCGGTCTGCAGAGACCAGTATGGACTGCGAGCCGTCCGCGTAGGAAGCCAGATCGTAGGGCTGGAAGAGGAACTCCACGCCGTCATATCTGCATATGAACGAGATGTTGTCCACACTCTCAGCATTGGCGAAGAATCCGTCCAGATCGAAGAACTGCGTATCGGGATACTGCGCCTTCAACTCCTGCTTGAGATATGTGATGAGCGCGTCCTTGTCCTTCACCACATCATCCAGTGTCAGCAGCGCGCCGGTGGAGGTATCAAAGTTGCTGCCGGTATATGTATAGTAGCCGTGCGCACCGCCCTGAAAATCCGTATACTGATTGAAGAATGATACCACATTGGTATCGCTGCGGATGGCAAATGAGTCCATATTGATATAGAAATACATCTCATCGTCATCGGAAGCAGCACCTACATTTCTGGCATATTCTGAGGACGCCTCCTTGAGGTTCTCAAAGTCTTCCTTGAACGTCTCGTTGCGCTCGTAGGAGTACTTGTCGAGTGCGGAGGCAAGCTCGGGGTAGGTATGCGCCATCTCGTCACCTACATAGAACAGGTCGTAGTTGGACACTGACGCCGCGCGGCTGTCCTCCTCAAAGCTGTACAGGTAGTTGCGGGTCGTGATCAGCATGACGTGACCGCTCTTGGCATTCGCCTCGGCGAGCTCTATCTCCAGAGCGTTCAGTGCACTGGTAGGCTCGTGAGCAGTCGCTGCCTCACTCTCCTGAGCGGCTGCGGATGTCTGGTCAGAGGCAGGCTCCGAGGACTGCGCCGCCGATGTCTGCGCAGCCTGAGTTGTCTCCTCGGGAGCGAGCGTGCTTCCTGTGGTCTGCGTGGTGTCTGAGGTCTTGCCGGAGCATGCGGTCATCGATGCAATCATGGCGAGTGCCATAAGCGCAGCCGCGCCCCGACGTCTGTAAGTGTCGTAAATGCGTTTCTTCATAATATTCCTCCGTATCCGGGAGCATTTCCCATGATGATACAAACGAAAACGTCTGCTTCTGCTATAATAACCCGTGGCAAAAGCCCATGACAACATAAAACTCGCGAAAGGAATATTTATAATTATATGAAGATAGGCATGGTGATAGCGATAGAGGACGAGCTGAGGCGCTTTCTGGAGAGCGGATATGCGACCGAGGTGCTGGAGCAGGATCACAGGCGGATATACAGGACCGAGATCGGGGGCAATGCAGTCTACGCCGTCAGGTCCGGTGCGGGCATCATCGACGCATCCTCCGCGACGCAGTATCTGATCACGAGATTTGGTGTGGAGGCGATACTGAACTTCGGTGTGACGGGGGCGCTGCATACCGGACCCAAGGTCAGCGACCTGTTCGTAGTGGACAGAGTGTGTCACTACGAGTACGACACATCACCGGTGGATCCGGTCGTGAGATACCAGTATCCCGAGTATCCGGACAGGTATATGCGTCCCGACGGCGCGCTGATAAGGCTGGCACTGGAGATCGAGCCGGGACTCAAGACAGCGGCGGACGCGAGCGGGAGCCTGTTCATAGACGACAAAGCCGTCAAGGACAGACTCGCAGCGGAGACGGGCTGCGATATCTGCGAGATGGAGAGCGCCGGGATATTGCGCACCTGCCTGCAAAATGACACCCCGTGCCTGCTGATAAAGTGCATCAGCGACAGCTACGAGGGCGGCAGCGGCGATTATCTGACCAATGTGCGTGCGAGTGCAGAGCGGGCATTGCGCCTGCTGGAGCGGGTGATGCAGCGGCTGTGAGCGCGAGCGACGGGACACAAAGAGCGCTGCCTCCCGTCGTGTAAGTGCAGCAGGAGGCAGCGTGGCAGCCGGGCAGGTGAGATGTTAAAAGCGTAATAGCGTGGCGCTGTGCTGCGGTCAGAAGAATAACGGATATGTCATCATTTCGCCTTAGTCTTGCGGACAGAGTATCCGAAAGTTCCCAGCTTCTCGCCGAGTGTCATATACTCGCCGTGCGAGTAGGCGATGAGACCGGCAGCATTCAGATCAAATCTGCCCTTATCGTCCATATAGGCACTGTCCACCTGTATGGCGGTCACACGGGCGATGAACATGTCATGACTGCCGAGCTCGAGAGTATTCTCGACCTTGCACTCGATATTGACGGGGCTTTCGGCAAGAATGGGCGCGTACTGCAGTGACTTCGCGGGAGCGGCGGTCAGATGGCACTCCTTCCATTTGTCGGTATCGCGTCCGGAGCGGACGCCGCAGAAGTCGGCGGCTCGAACCAGCTTATCGGTAGTCAGATTGATCACGAACTCGCCCGAGCTGCGGATCATCTCGTAGGAGTAGCGGCTGGGACGCACGGAGATATATGCCATCGGCGGATCGGAGCAGACAGTGCCCGTCCATGCGATGGTCAGCAGATTGGTGCGGCCTTCCTTGTCGCCGACGCTGACCAGTACAGCCGGCACGGGATAGACCATATTGCCGGGCTTGAAGTCGGATTTGGATGCGGTTGCGGATGTGTTCATTGTGTACCTCCCGGGTATTGTGATGTTGAGGCTTGCGTTTAGGACAGCATCAAATAAATTCTACCACATCCCCACGGGGATGCGCACAGAGAAAGAAGCATCATATATGGAATATAAACTGATACGCAGCGCAAGGAAGACTCTGGCGCTGGAGGTGCGCGGGCAGGACGTCATAGTCCGCGCGCCGGACAGATATCCGCAGAGCAGGATAGATGCATTTGTCAGCGATCACGAGGACTGGCTGAGGGAGAAGCTCGCGGAGAATATCGAGAAAGACAGGGTAGCCGAGCAGCTGGGAGCTATCTCTGCCGAGGAGCTGGAGGCTCTCGCGGACAAGGCATGTGAGTACATCCCTCAGAGGGTGGCTCTGTACGCAAAATCGATCGGTGTCACCTACGGCAGGATCACTATCCGCTGTCAGCGGACAAAGTGGGGTAGCTGCTCCGCGCAGGGCAACCTGAATTTCAACTGCCTGCTCATGCTCACTCCGCCGGAGGTGATAGACAGTATCGTCGTGCACGAGCTGTGCCACCGCAGACAGATGAACCACTCCAGACGCTTCTATGATGAGGTGCAGCGGGCATATCCCGAATATGACAAGTGGCATCGATGGCTCAAGGACAACGGCGGTGCCATCATGGCACGTGTGAAGTGGATCGGGTGAACAGCAGTGAAGGTCGGACGCGTATAGGCTCAGGCAAGACGCTGCCGTACAGCACGGAGCACACGGACGCCGCGGGCGATGTCATCCGTGCTGCCTTGCCACTCTGTGGGAAGATCCTCCTTGATTCTTTCTATCGCCGCGAGGGGATCCAGAGTATGATACGGAAGATACATTTTTCTGAGATAATCCGGTTTTATCATCCTGTAGAGCTGCTTGCTGGACATCTCGTCTGTGTATGCCCAGTAGCGGTAGATGTAGCCTATCCAGTGCATTTCCTCTGAAGAAAAGCGTGTTGAGCCATAGGTACTCTTGCCATACTGAGCTTCGAGCTCGTCCACAGCACCCTCGATGCTCAGAGAGTCAAACATGAATCCTTCATCGTCCATGCGTCTGGCAAGATCAGAGTACATGAATCGGCGGATGAATATCTTTGAACTGCAGCCGATGCCTGATACGGAGCTTTCAAACAGTGCTGCCTGATAGCCGCACAGCTTCAAGCCAATAGTATCCATCTTTTTCATTTCAATATATCCTCAATATATGCGCCCTGATTGCGGTATTGCTTTCGGGCGAGCTTTACCTTGTCCATGCCGACATTGAAGCCATCCTGACGACTGCGCAGGTATGAATCCTTTTCGGGCTGCGCTAGGTAGCATCTTTCTAGGAGAGTGACATGCGAGAGCGCTGCCTCGCTGACGAAGACATACTGCATCCCCAGACTGGTAGCGGAAAGACAATGCTGACATTGGACATCCGTGATCTCCCCTTCTATGAAACTGTCGATGATCTCGAACATCCGATTGTCGGCGATAGGCGCGATGATATAGTCGATGTCCCGGGTCGCCGCAGCAAGAGCCTTGACTATAGCGGTATCTTTGTAGGCTTCCAGTCTGCCTCGGTGATAGGCGATGGTGAGCATCCAGTCTCTGTCGACGTGAAAGACCCTGCGCCTTAGTCCCGCAGGGGCAAATCTGAGCATATACAGAGATGACTGCCTGCGTGACGCAACAAACATGACCGACTGCTCCAAACTCTCACCACAGTAAAAGCCGTTTCCAAAATCATTGAGCTGCTTGCTTTGATCGAGCCGCAAATCGCCGTCTATCATGGTCTTGGCGCCATGAAACAGGAGAATATCAGAGCCTTGTACCATATCCTCGCGATACAGCTGCTCTTTGATCCGGTTAAGGCGTATGCCCTTGATGAAGGTATAGCTGTAAAACGCTTCAGCATGCGCCTCGGACATCGCAGTCTTGCCATTGAGCCAGCTGCTAAGGGTGACCCTGCTTACGCCGAGTGCACGGGCGAGCTCCTGCGCAGACTGCCCGGTAAGCTCGATCACACTCGCTATATCCTGTGGTGTCATGAAGTCCATACCAGCTTCCTCATACTACAAAACTTGTTTGTAAAGTATCTTACATAAAAGATGCAAAACATGTCAACACCCAATGAGGCAGACCATAAATACGCGGACGAAGACGCGGACAGCCGCTTTATGAAATTTGCATCCGAGAGCAGGATATACAGGCGCGGAATTGATGAAAATATATATTGAAATATCCTCGAGAGTTCTGCTAAATTATAGCAAGCGATGTGAGGCGGCTCCACGACGCAAAGATGCGTGACATGGCATCAGGCGAGCGTCAAGGCGGCCGGGAGACGGCGGGCATCGCCCGACACACAGGCTGTGCGATGAAAGGTCAGGATATGCGAGTACCGATGAAAAGGACAACCGACATGGGGTTTCACCCCGCTTTGAGGAAGACGGCGGGCGGATTGTTTCATTTCACAGGGTATACTATTTCCAATTTAAGATTTTTATTTTCCGGTTTCTGAAATCAATGATTTCAGAAACCGTTTTAAGTTATAGCAGCGAGCACGCAGAGAGAGGACATCATGGCAAAACGTACCGACATCAAGAAGATACTGATCATAGGCTCCGGTCCCATCGTCATCGGACAGGCGGCGGAGTTTGACTACGCGGGCACGCAGGCCTGCCTGTCGCTCAAGGAGGAGGGCTACGAGGTCATACTCGTCAACTCCAATCCGGCGACCATCATGACCGACCGCGCCATAGCGGACAAGATCTACATGGAGCCGCTGACGCTGGAGTACGTGGCGAAGATTCTCAGATACGAGAGACCGGACGCGATACTGCCGGGCATAGGCGGTCAGACCGGTCTGAATCTCGCCATGCAGCTGGAGAAAAAGGGCGTCCTCAAGGAGTGCCATGTCGAGCTGCTGGGTACGGACTACCGCAGCATAGAGCGCGCCGAGGACAGAGAGCTCTTCAAGGAGATGTGCCAGTCCATAGGCGAGCCCGTCATCCCCTCGCAGATCACGTACGATCTGGAGGCGGCGAAGGCAGCGGCGGCTAAGATCGGATATCCCGTGGTGCTCAGACCTGCATTTACCCTGGGAGGCACGGGCGGCGGCTTTGCCTATGACGAGGCAGAGCTCATCGAGATAGGCACGCATGCATTTGCCCTCTCTCCGGTGCATCAGGTGCTGGTGGAAAAGAGCGTCAAGGGCTACAAGGAGATAGAGTTTGAGGTGATGCGCGACTCTACGGATCACGCCATCACTATATGCGGCATGGAAAATGTCGACCCGGTCGGAGTCCATACCGGCGACTCCATCGTCGTAGCGCCGATACTCTCACTCAGCGAGCACGACCTGAAGATGCTCAACGACAGCGCGATAAAGATCATCAGGGAGCTCAAGATCGAGGGCGGCTGCAATGTACAGTTCGCGCTCGATCCCGAGAGCAGCCGCTACTATCTCATCGAGGTCAACCCGCGCGTATCGAGATCATCGGCGCTGGCGTCCAAGGCGAGCGGCTATCCGATAGCCAGAGTGACGGCGAAGATAGCAGTGGGCATGGCACTGGAGGAGATACCAGTAGCAGGGGGCAATGCTGCCATAGAGCCGAAGCTAGACTACTATGTGGCGAAGTTCCCGAGATTTCCCTTTGACAAGTTCTCGTCGGCGAGCAACCTGCTCGGCACTCAGATGAAGGCGACCGGCGAGGTCATGGGCATCGGCTCCAATCTGGAGGAATGTCTGCTCAAGTCGATACGCTCTCTGGAGATAGGTGTATGCCATATCCACAAGGCGAAGTTCGATAGCATGAGCACGGACGCGCTGCGGGAGCACATCTCGCAGTTCAGAGACGACAATATATTTGCGATAGCAGAGCTCATCCGCCGAGGAGAGCCGATAGAGAGACTGCACGAGGTCACGATGATCACGGAGCTGTTCCTTGAAAGCATCGCGCGGATAGTAGAGATGGAGAGGCGGCTGCAGGCGCATCCGAAGGATACCGACACGCTGCGCGAGGCGAAGCGGATGGGATTTTCGGACGCGTATATCTCACGCATGTGGGGCATGAAGGAGACGGAGCTGTATCACCGGCGCAGGGAGCTGGGCATCACGCCTGTATTTCGCATGGTGGACACGCTTCATACGGGCAAATACATCGCATATCTGTACTCATCCTATACGGGTCAGAACGACTCCCGCCTGACGGACAAGAAGAAGATAGTCGTGCTCGGCGCGGGCCCGATCAGGATAGGTCAGGGCGTGGAGTTTGACTACTCGACGGTGCACGCGGTGCAGACCATACGCCGCGAGGGCTACGAGTCCATCATCATCAACAACAACCCGGAGACGGTATCCACGGACTATACGACGGCGGACAAGCTCTACTTCGAGCCGCTGACGCCCGAGGACGTGATGGCGATCATCGACTTCGAGAGACCGGACGGCGTCATAGCCACGCTGGGCGGGCAGACGGCGATCAATCTGGCACAGCCACTGCATGACAGAGGCGTGAAGCTCATCGGAACGGACTGCGAGGCGATAGACAAGGCGGAGAACCGCAGAGAGTTCGAGCGGGTGCTCACTGAGCTGGATATCCCGCAGCCGATGGGTACGGCAGTGACCAACGTGGAGGACGGCATCGCGGCGGCGCGCAGGATAGGCTATCCCGTGCTGGTGCGTCCCAGCTTTGTGCTGGGCGGGAGGGCGATGCAGATAGTGGCGGACGATGAGAAGCTGCGCGAGTATCTGCGCACCGCGGTGGAGATAGACGAGGACAAGCCGGTGCTCGTGGACAAGTATATCGAGGGCAAGGAGGTCGAGGTCGATGCGGTCTGCGACGGCACGCATGTATTTGTCCCCGGCATCATGGAGCTGGTCGAGAGGACGGGCGTACACTCCGGCGACTCCATCAGCATCTACCCGTCGATCACTATACCCGACGCCGTCAAGGGGACGATCCTGAGATATACCAAGGCGCTGGGGCTGGGAATCGGCATCAAGGGTCTGTACAACATACAGTTCATCGTAGACAAGGACGACAAGGTATATATCATCGAGGTCAACCCGCGCTCATCCCGGACGGTGCCTTTCCTGTCCAAGGCGACGGGCTACTCGCTGGCGGATATCGCAACCGAGGTCATACTCGGCAGGACGCTGCGCGAGCAGGGGATATTTACCATATATCCCGACGAGAAAAAGCGGTACTATGTGAAGGTGCCGGTATTCTCCTCCAACAAGCTCAAGGGGCTGGACGTATATCTGACGCCGGAGATGAAATCGACGGGCGAGGCGATAGGCTACGATACCACGGTCAACCGCGCGCTGTATAAGGCGCTGCAGGCGGCCGGACTGCAGATCAGGAACTACGGCACGGTGCTCTTCACGATAGCGCGCAAGGATCGCGGGGAGATGCTGCCGCTGGCGAGACGCTTCTACAATCTGGGCTTTAATATCATAGCGACCGAGGGTACGGCGGAGTATCTCAAGGAACACGGCATCCGCACGCATATAGTGGGCAAGATCAATGAGGGAAGCGATGATATCCCCAGCGGCATCCGTCAGGGGCATATCGCATATATCATCAATACGCAGGATATGAGCACGGCGACGGACTCCAGCGGCAGCGACGGGCTGTATATACGCCAGTGCGCGGCGGAGAACAACGCGAGCATCTTCACGTCACTTGATACGGTGCGGGTGCTGCTGGACGTGCTGGAGGAGACGACGCTGACGATATCTACGATCACCGAAAAGTAAGTCGTGGGTGGCGGTTCGGAGACGGATATCGCGGCGTGAGCCGGACGGCGGAAAATGGTACAGGAGAGCCGGGCAGGCGCAAAGAGATGGTCGGCAAATCGGTATCAGGGGAGACAGTAAGAGGCGGGCAGACGCAGAGACATAAGCTGCATTATGAATCCGGAAAGCAGCAGAGGAAGCACATGGAACAAACGATACTGACAATCGAGAAAAACGAACACATCACCCGGGACGTCATGCGCATGGTGCTGACGGGCGAAGGGCTGGGTGAGCACCGCCCGGGGCAGTTCATCAATATACGTATAGCGGGGATGTTTTTACGACGTCCCATCTCGGTGCACGACTACGAGCCGGGACGTCTGACGCTCCTGTACAAGATAGTGGGCAGGGGCACGGCGGCTATGAGCATGATGTGCCCGGGGCAGAAGCTCGATGTGCTGACGCAGCTGGGCAACGGCTTTGATACGACACAAGCGGGCGGCTCGCCGCTGCTGATAGGCGGGGGTATAGGAACCGCGCCGCTGTACTATCTCGCGCGTGTACTCAGAGGGGAAGAGCGCGAGGTCACAGTGATACTCGGGTTCAATACCGCATCCGAGATATACTATGAGGAGGAATTTCGGGTACTCGGCTGCCGTGTGCTTGTGTCTACGGCGGACGAGTCGTACGGTGTGCGCGGGTTCGTGACGGACGCTGTGAAGGTGCTGATGGCTGAGGCAGGATCCTGCGGCAAAGCGGCGCAGGAAGCAGGGCATGGCGGAGAGAAAAGCACAGTAAGTGTACCTAGCATACCGGGAGCGGCGACAGATAAGTCGGACACAGACAGCGCAGCAGGCAGGGCAGACACACAAAGCGGGTTAGACACAGACACAGATGCTAAGCTCCTGTGGTCGTACGCATACATCTGCGGTCCGGAGCCGATGCTGCGGGCGGTATATCCGATGATTCCGCACGGGCAGTTCAGCTTCGAGGAGCGCATGGGCTGCGGCTTCGGCGCGTGCATGGGCTGCTCATGCAGGACGATCACGGGCTATAAGCGTATATGCAAGGACGGCCCGGTACTTACCAGAGAGGAGATACTATGGGAAGAACGCAAGTAGAGCTGTGCGGCATCACTCTGGACAATCCCGTGATCCCCGCCTCCGGCACGTTCGGCTACGGGTATGAGTTCGCGCAGATATATGATATCAACGTGCTGGGGACATTTTCCTTCAAGGGAACGACGAAGGAGCCGCGTTTCGGCAATCCGACACCGCGCATAGCGGAGTGTCAGGCGGGCATGATCAATGCCGTCGGTCTCCAGAATCCGGGCGTGGAGCGGGTCATCAGCGAGGAGCTGCCGCGGCTGGCAGAGGTATTTCACAAGCCCGTGATGGCCAATGTGAGCGGGTTCTCCGTGGACGAGTACGCGTATACGGTGGAAAGGCTGAACGGGTGCGACCAGATAGGGTGGTTCGAGATCAATGTCAGCTGCCCGAACGTGCACGGCGGCGGCATGGCGATGGGTACGGATCCGCAGGTTGCGGCGCAGGTGACGAAAGCGGTGAAGCAGGTGACGGACAAGCCCGTCATCATGAAGCTGACGCCCAATGTCACGGATATCGTCACGATAGCGAAGGCATGCGAGGACGCGGGTGCGGACGGCATCAGCCTGATCAATACGATGCTGGGTATGCGCATAGATCTGCGGACGAGAAAGCCGGTCATAGCCAATGTGATGGGTGGATACTCGGGAGCGGGGATATTCCCCGTGGCTCTGCGGATGGTATATCAGGTGGCGCACGCCGTGAGCATACCGGTAGTCGGCATGGGCGGAGTGGCGAGCGCCGAGGATGTGCTGGAGATGATGATGGCGGGAGCCGTGGCGGTGCAGATAGGTGCGGCTAATCTGACCGAGCCGTATATATGCAGGCGCATCATCGACGAGCTGCCCGCGACCATGGATAAGTACGGGATTGGAAACTTGAGGGAACTGAAGATATAGGAGGGATGACAACATGGGCAAGGACGTGATAGTCGCGTGCGACTTTGACAGCGCGCAGACGACATATGACTTTCTGGACAGATTTACGGGCAGGAAGCCCTTTGTGAAGATAGGCATGGAGCTGTACTATGCCGAGGGACCGGAGATAGTGCGTGGCATCAAGGCGCGGGGACACAGGATATTCCTCGACCTCAAGCTCCACGATATACCGAATACCGTCAAGAAGGCGATGTCGGTGCTCTCACGGCTGGACGTGGATATCTGCAACCTGCACGCGGCAGGCGCGACAGACATGATGAAGGCGGCGATAGAGGGACTTACGAGAGAGGACGGCACAAGGCCGCTTCTGATAGCGGTGACGCAGCTCACATCGACGGATCAGGAGACGATGGAGCGAGATCTTCTGATAAAGGAGCCGATAGACAAGGTGGTCATGCACTACGCGCTTACCGCTAGGGATGCAGGTCTGGACGGTGTGGTATGCTCTCCGCTGGAGGCAGGCAAGGTACACGAGGTCTGCGGAGCGCAGTTTCTGACCGTGACGCCGGGCATACGATTTGCGGACGGCGAGAGGGGCGATCAGAAGAGAGTGATGACACCCGCAGACGCCAGAGAGATCGGTTCGGACTATATCGTAGTAGGAAGACCTATCACGGCAGCGGCAGATCCCGTGGCGGCATATGAGAGATGCTGCCGGGAGTTCATCGGGTAGGAGAGATGCGCAAGGACCGGACGGATGACAAAAGCTCCGGATAAAAGCTGCGACACGCCTGACGCGGAGCAGTGCAGGCGATGCATACATAGGAGGAAATGATATATGGAGACACAAAAGCTGATAGCAAAGGATCTGCTCTCGATAGGAGCGGTATTTTTCAGACCGGAGGAGCCCTTTATCTGGGCGAGCGGCATCAAGAGCCCGATATACTGTGACAACAGACTGACGCTGACCGCGCCGCGGGTGCGCGATGACGTGGAAAACGGACTGGCACAGCTCATCCGTGAGACCTATCCGGACGCAGAGGTGCTGATGGGCACGTCCACGGCGGGCATCGCACATGCGGCGATTACGGCGCATATCATGGGTCTGCCGATGGGATATGTGCGCTCGGGAGCCAAGGATCACGGCCGGAACAACCAGATCGAGGGCAGGCTGGAGAGAGGACAGAAGGTCGTAGTCGTCGAGGATCTGATATCCACGGCGGGCAGCGTGCTGGAGGTGGTGCAGGTACTGCGTGAGGCGGGTGCAGACGTGCTGGGCATCGTCAGCATCATGACCTACGGCATGAAGACAGGACTGGACAGGATGGAGGCGGCACAGGTCGCTCATGTATCACTTACGAACTTCGATGTGGTCGCACAGGTGGCGGCAGAGGAGGGCTATATCAAGCCGGAGGATATCGAGCGGCTGATAGCATTTCGCAACAACCCGTCCGACGAGGGGTGGATTGAGCACTGAGTTCCGGCGTCACACGCCGCAGACGTGTGAGGGCGGTTTACGAGGTGCCATACGACAGCAGCCAGCTGTGAACCACTGTCCGTGATCGCCGAGTGCATAGCACGACGGCGGAACGGAACCACCGAACACCGAAACTAACATACAGAAAGCGAGAAGCATAAGGATGAAGAGAAGCATCATCAATATTACGGATCTCTCGGTGGAGGAGATCGCAGAGCTTTTGGAGACTGCGCTGGATATCATCGCCGACCCGGACAGGTATGCGCACGCGTGCGACCGCAAGAAGCTCGCCACGCTGTTCTTCGAGCCGTCCACCAGAACCAGACTGAGCTTTGAGGCGGCGATGTACGAGCTGGGCGGTCATGTGATCGGATTTTCCGAGGCGGCGAGCTCATCGGCGGCCAAGGGAGAGTCGGTATCCGATACCGCCAAGGTCATCAGCTGCTACGCGGACATCATCGCGATGCGCCATCCCAAGGAGGGCGCACCCTTCGTAGCGGCGCAGGCGGCGAGCGTGCCCGTGATCAATGCAGGCGACGGCGGACACAATCATCCGACGCAGACATTGGCGGATATCCTGACGATCTACCGTGAGAAGGGAAGACTGGACGATCTGACGATAGGCTTCTGCGGAGATCTGAAGTTCGGACGCACTGTACATTCGCTGATAGCAGCCATGTCACGATATACCGGCATCAGGTTCGTGCTGATCTCGCCGGAGGAGCTCAAGCTCCCGAGCTATGTGAAGAGCGATTATATCAAGTCGCGCGGGATACCGTATGAGCAGACGACGGATCTCGAGGCGGCTATGCCGCAGCTGGATATCCTCTACATGACCAGAGTGCAGAAGGAGAGATTTTTCAATGAGGAGGACTATCTGCGCCTCAAGGATCTGTATATCTTAACGCCCGAGAAGCTGCGTGACGCGAAGCCGGATCTGACGATCATGCATCCCCTGCCGAGAGTCAACGAGATGAGCGTGGCTATCGACGACGATCCTCGCGCCGCGTATTTCAAGCAGGTGCTCAACGGCAAATACATGCGCATGGCGCTGATACTCAAGCTGCTCAAGGAGGCGGAGGCATGAATATAGATTCCATCAACAACGGCATCGTGATAGACCA
>CAVJQN010000040.1:901-9425 GCA_963651635.1 Agathobacter sp. | reverse complement strand
GATATGCGAACTCGTCCAGCATCTCCTGCGTCGTGCGCAGATACAGCGGCGGCTGCCTGTCCGCATCATCGTACCCCATGCCGTAGAACAGTATCCGCCTGTAGACCTCGTCCTGCGGATTGAGGAAATGCACGTCTCCCGTAGCCACCACCGGCTTGTCATACAGCTCTCCCAGCCTGATCACGCGGCGGTTATACTCCCGCAGATCCTCCTCGCAGGTAGCCGGATAGTCCGGGCTGTCTATCATGAAGCGATTGTTGTCTATCGGCTGCACCTCGAGATAGTCATAGAACTTCACGAGCCGCTCTATCTCCTCGTCGCTCTCCCCGCGCACTATGGCGCCAAAAAGCTCGCCCGCCTCACATGCCGAGCCGACTATCAGACCCTCGCGCCATTTACCCAGCACGCTCTTGGGTATCCTCGGCTTTTTGTTGAAATAATCTATATGCGAATATGATATCAGCCGGTAGAGATTGACCCTGCCCGTCTCGTTTTTTGCGAAGATGACCACATGAGTCATCCTCATCTTCTTTATGACATCGGCATCCGCTCTCGCCAGCTCCGCCGCGTCTCTCAGCATGAGTACGCCGCGATCTTTAAGCATCTGCGCGAGCTTCAGGAATATATGCGCCGTACACTCGGCATCGTCCACGGCTCTGTGATGGTTTTCAAGTGATACCCCGAGAGCCTTGGCGACATTGTCCAGTTTGAAGCGGCTCAGCTGCGGCAGGAGCAGTCTGGACAGACCCAGCGTATCCATGATGGTATACGAGCGCTCTATCCCCAGCCGCTGCGCGTCTCTGCGTATAAATGTCGTATCAAAGTCGGCATTGTGCGCCACCAGCACCGCATCGCCGCAGAATTCCATGAACCTCGGCAGTATCTCGTCTATCGTCCCCGCGCCTATGACCATGGAATCGTTGATACTCGTCAGCTTCTCTATCCTGTACGGGATAGGCATCTTCGGATCGACAAAGGTCGAGAATCTGTCGGTGATCTCGCCGCCCTCCACCTTCACCGCGCCGATCTCTATGATCCTGTCGTCCGCAAAGGAAAGTCCGGTCGTCTCTATATCAAATACCACAAAGGTTCCGTTCAGGTCGCGCTCGCCGGGATTGTATACGATGTCCTTGACATCATCCACCAGATATCCCTCCACGCCGTAGAGTATCTTGGGCGCGTGCTCCTTGATCTTCTGCACTGCGTGAAATGCCACCGGAAATGCCTGCACATTGCCGTGATCCGTGATGGCTATGGCATCCATCCCCCATCTCGCCGCCTGCTTTATGATATCATCCGGCGATGAGACTGCATCCAGATCGCTGAAATTAGTATGGCAGTGCAGCTCCACGCGCTTGACGGGAGCATCGTCCGTCCTGCAATCCAGACCGAACGGCTCGCATTTCTTGATTCCGCGCACCGAGCCCAGAGTCAGTTCACCGTCGAATCGGTCTATGGTCGTAGCCGCACGCAGTTTGAGAAATGCGCCGTCCTTGAGGAAGCCCGAGACCGTCTCCGCCTCCTCCGGGCCTATGAACATCTTTACCGTGATGGAATCGGTGAAGTCCGTGATATCAAAGGAGAACATCGTCAGATCGTTCTTTTTGAGCTTGCGTGCGACGACCTCGCTGATACGCCCGTGTACGCTGACCTCGCCTATGACCTCCTGTATATCGGAGAGCGCCGTAAACTCGTCCATGAAGCTCCTGCCGTAGAGCACATCGGGATCGTCCGACTTGGCATATCCTCTTCTCCCGTACGAGCCGTCGCCTCTGCCCCTGCGCGTGTTCCTCTTGTCTGCACCCGCCGCAGACTTTGCAGGGCGCTGCGCGCCGCCCGCTGTCGGCGTAGCTCCTGCCGCGGACTGACCGGACGTACCCATACTGCTCGATGCGAACGCCTTTCCTGTCGCACCTAGCGTCCCTGATATATCGGCAGAAGCTGTCATACCGTGTTTCGCTGTGTCGAACGCACTCTCCGTTCCCGTTTGTGCGCCCGCGCCTGTATGTGCGTCTGCTGAGGTCATGTCCTTGTCCATCGCCGCCGCCCTCTTGGCAGTCATGTTCTCCGCAGCCGGCGCCGCTCCCTGCCCGCCGACTACCGGCACATCCATATATGGCTCGGACGATACGCGATCCAGATACGCGTCGCTCAGCTGCTCATATTCATAGATATCATCATCTGCCGCATCCGGGTTCTGTGTCTGCCTGTACTCCAGACAGATCCTGCAGCTCAGAGAGCATCTGTCGTTAAACAGCTTTGTGAGATACCGCTCCATATCGACGCCCAGATGCCGGTTGATATCCGTATCCTCCGCAACCACAGTCATGCTATCGTCCGTAAAAGTGATCTCGGCCTTCTGCAGCATCCTGCGCGCCAGAAAGCGCTTTGCGCTCAGCTCCTCATATATATCCTCTTTGTACTCCTTATAGAGATTTTCCGGCGTATACTGGCTCGACAGCGTGAAATGCGGCTCTATACGCACGATTATCTGCTTGTTCGGAAAGAGCCTCTGCCGGATGAGCTCCTCCATAGCCCTGATATCGTGATTTCTGATCAGCGTGGGGTATAAAACGGCGATGCTTACAGAGCTCATGTCTTTGGGCGCCTTCACTCCCTCGACATGAGCCTTTTTGAACATATCCTCGTATTCGCCTGTGATATCCATCGACGGAAAAACTTCCGTAAACGGCTTTGCCATCGCAACCCCCTACATCTTATCAAGCTCCTCTTTCAGCGCCGCAAGCAGCTGACCCTCCGGCACCTTGCGGATGATCTGTCCCTTTTTGATCAGCAGACCTTCGCCCTTGCCGCCCGCGATGCCTATATCAGCCTCTCTCGCCTCTCCCGGACCGTTGACCACGCAGCCCATGACTGCAACCCTGATATCCTTGTCATATCCCGATACCATCGCCGTCACCTGATCTGCCAGCCTTATCAGATCTATCTGTGTACGTCCGCATGTGGGACATGAGACCACGTCCACACCGCCGGATCGCAGACCCAGTGTCTTTAATATATGCTTCGCCGCTACTATCTCCTCGACCGGGGCTCCTGTCAGCGATACCCTTATGGTATCTCCGATGCCCTCGTACAGTATGACGCCCAGCCCCACCGAGGACTTGATCGTGCCGACCTTTACCGTCCCCGCCTCCGTGATGCCGACATGCAGAGGATGATCCGTCTGCTCCGATATGAGCTCATGCGCCCTGATGCACATCATCACATCCGATGACTTGATGCTGATGACCAGATCGTCATATCCGAGATCCTCGATCAGCTTTACATTGTCCAGCGCCGACTCTACCAACCCCTGCGCCGTCACTCTCCCGTATCTTTCGAGTATATCCTTCTCCAGAGAGCCCGAATTGACCCCGACTCTGATAGGCACCTGATGCTCCCTCGCCGCGTCAACCACTGCCCTCACGCGATCCGCGGATCCGATATTGCCGGGGTTGATGCGTATCTTGTCCGCGCCCGCCTCAATCGCCGCTATCGCCAGCTTATAGTCAAAGTGGATATCAGCCACCAGCGGTATATGTATACGTGCCTTTATGTCCTTTATCGCTGAGGCCGCCTGACTAGTAGGCACAGCGACGCGGATGATATCGCAGCCCGCAGCCTCCAGCTCCAGTATCTGCGCGACCGTCGCCTCGACATCCTCAGTATGTGTATTGCACATAGACTGTATCAGGACGGGATGCCCGCCTCCGATGATGCGATCCCCGATCTTGACTGTCCTCGTGCTCTCTCTGCCCATGATCTTGCTTTCCTCATCTGTATCTCAGTCTGCTCTTATCCGACACCTGACATCTGCCGTCTGTGTCCGTGACCCGCTTTTTTCCGACGGTTGCAGCGCTCTGTCATTCTATCTCTGCCCGTCACAGACCGCCTATCCGTCCGATATCATGTACCATGACGATGGCCATCAGCCCCATCAGCAGCACAAAGCCCGCCATAGCCACATATGCCTCCAGCTTCTTGTTGACCTCGCGCCCCGTGATGAGCTCATATATGATGAATATCAGCCTGCCTCCGTCCAGCGCCGGTACGGGGAGCAGATTCATTACACCCAGATTGGCGCTGAACAGTATGATAAAGTTCAATATCGTCAGCATTACCACGGTGAGCCCGTACTGATATGACTCGTCCATCGTGTCCCCGATGACATCCACCATGCCCACCGGTCCCATCACATCATTGAGCGAGGCATGACCCCCGACCATATATTTGATGGACTCGATGCACATGAATATATTGTAGCGCACGGTATAGGAGCCGTACTGCATCGCCTCCAGTATATTCTGCGGATGGTCCGTCACCGAGTAGCCGCGCACGCCCATCAGATATGTCCCGGTCTCCTCGTCCAGCCGCGGGATGATGGTACATGACATTTTCTGCCCGTCTCTCGTGAACTCGACCTCCAGCTCCTCGTCGGAGTGCATGGATATATACAGCCGCACCTCATCGTAGAGTCTCACCTTGTGTCCGTTGATGGACGTGATGATATCTCCCGCCTGCATTCCCGCGGCCTGCGCCGGATATCCGTCCATGACATCTACGAGGACAGGCTTGGATATACCGGTAAAGCATACCAGCACGCTCGCGCATATAAATGCCAGTATGAAATTGAATATCGGTCCCGCCGCTATGATGATAAATCGCTGCCATGCCGGTCTTGCGTTAAAATCGTCCGCGTCGAGTTCTGCCTCCGTCACATGTCCGTCATCGTCCAGCTCCAGCTCACCCTTCATGGCGCAGGAGCCTCCGAACGGAAATGCCTTGATCGAGTAGTTCGTCAGCTTTCCCTTCACCGTGGCGATGCGAGGGCCCATGCCGATTGAAAATTCCACTACCTTGACACCGCAGGCTACCGCAGCTGTGAAATGCCCGAGCTCATGAAACAGCACTATGAGTCCGAAGACCAGAATCGCAATTATGATACTTCCCATATTTTATACCGAGCGCAGACGCTCCTCTGTCTCCCCTTGTACCGCGAGTATCTCCTCCACCGACGGAGACGATATCACGCTGTGATGATCCATCGCATATCTTATCATCTCACTGATATGTGTAAATGAGATCTCTCTGTTCAGAAATCTCGCTACGGCATATTCATTCGCCGCATTAAATACCGTCGGCATGCTCCCGCCGCACTCCGCCGCCTCATATGCCATGGTGAGCGCGTAAAATGTCTTCATATCCGGCTTTTCTATCCTGATACCGCTCAGGCTCTCGAAGTCAAGCCTGCCGATATCCATGCTGCGGCGCTCATCTCTGCACAGTGCATACTGTATCGGCAGTCTCATATCGGCAGTGCCCAGCTGTGCGATGACTGCACCGTCGCGAAACTGCACCATGGAATGAATGATGCTCCCCGGCTGGACTACCACCTGTATGCGCTCCGCGGGCACATCAAAGAGCCACGATGCCTCCATGACCTCAAGTCCCTTGTTCACCATGGTAGCCGAGTCTATGGTGATCTTCCTGCCCATGCTCCAGCTCGGATGTCTGAGTGCGTCCTCTACCGTGACATGCTCCAGCATCTCGCTCGTATATCCGAAGAACGGTCCGCCCGATGCCGTCAGCAGGATCTTTTCTGTCTCGCCGTGAGTGCCGCTGCGCAGACATTGCGCTATGGCGCTGTGCTCGGAATCGACCGGATAGATGCTCACCTGCTTTTTCTGAGCCAGAGGCATGATGATATGCCCCGCGCAGACCAGCGTCTCCTTGTTGGCAAGCGCGATATCCTTGCCTGCCTCTATGGCTGCGACGGTCGGTCTGATACCGATCATCCCCACGACGGCGGTCAATACCATATCGGCCTTATCAGCCGTCGCCGCCGCGATGAGACCCTCCATGCCGCTCACGATTTCAACCCTTATATCTGCCGTGCGGCATCTTAGCTCATCTGCCCTTTTATCGTCCCATACCGCAGCTATCTCAGGTCGAAACTCCCTGATCTGAGCCTCAAGCAGGTCTATATTGGAATGTGCCGCCAGCGCCGCTACTCTGATGTCCTCCTGATGCCTTACCACATCGAGAGCCTGAGTACCTATGGAGCCGGTCGAGCCCAGTATCGAGATAATATTCATCCTTGTTCATTCCTCAAACCGGTTCGCGGGAGCGCAACGCGCGCAGCAATCCGGTATCAGTTCATTCTCATAAGTCTACATCCAGCGCGAGAGCATCGCCCAGCAGTATATCAGCGCTCCCGTAAACAGCGTGGAGTCAAACCTGTCCATCACGCCCCCGTGCCCCATGATGAGATCACCATAGTCCTTTTTGCCGTATCTGCGCTTGATAGAGGACGCCGCCAGATCTCCCAGCTGTCCTGCCGCCGCACCAACAGCCGCCAGCATAGCCGCTCCCGGTGCAGACCTGCCCATAGCAACGGCAAGCATCCCCCCCAGTACTGCTGCTCCCGCCGCTCCGCCGATACATCCCTCCACGGACTTTTTCGGACTGAGCACGGGGAACGGATGGTGCCTGCCCAGCGTCATGCCGGTGACATATGCCATCGTATCGCTCCCCCACGAGGCCGCCATGACCAGATAGGCATGCATCAGCCCGTCCGGCATCCCCCGCAGCAGATAGACGCAGGAGGACATGATGCCGGGATATATGATCAAAAGCAATATCCACAGTCTCCTGTCTACGGCAAACTTCGGAAACATAAATACATGCAGGCTCATCACCGCCAGCCCGGCTGCAACCGCGATAAGTACAAAGGGTCTGAGAGCCTCGCATATACCCGCGTTCAAAAGCAGTACGTAGTATACCGCCGTCGCCGCATATGCCGCAGCCGACTGCGCACGCCTCAGTCCCGTCACCGAGGATATCTCATATATGCCCGCCAGCCCTACCGCGCAGCTCAGAGCCCACAGCAGGAGTCCACCCGTGTATATGGAATATATGGCCATGACCAGCAGGAGCGCCCCGCTGATGATTCGCTGTATCAACATTATCTTCCGCCGAATCTCCTGTTTCGTTTATTATATGCGATGACAGCATCCTCCAGCTCGTGCAGATGGAAGTCCGGCCAGAGCACATCCGTCACATATATCTCGGAATATGCGATCTGCCACAGCAGGAAGTTCGATATCCTCAGCTCTCCGCTGGTGCGTATGAGCAGATCCGGATCCGGAAGACCCGCAGTGTCCAGATGCCTCTCTATATCCGCATCCGTTATCCTCTCCGGAACGCCTGCATCTGCTCCGTCGCCGTCACCTCCGGCATAGCTGCAGGCATCACTATCCTCCCCGACAGCACCGCAGCATCCACGGCTCCTTGCCTCGTCCAGCATCCGCTGCACGGCGCGTCTTATCTCGTCACGCCCTCCGTAGTTCACGGCAAATGTAAATGTCATCAGGTCATTGTCCGCGGTCTCAGCCGTCAGCCTGTCTATCGCCTCCTGCAGATCCGGCGCGAAGCGCGACTTGTCCCCTATCATGCGTATCCGGATATTATTGTCCCTGGCCTTTTTAAGGATACGCGGCACATACGCACGAAAGAGTCCCATGAGCGCATCTACCTCTTCTCTGCTGCGCTTCCAGTTCTCCGTGGAAAATGCATATACCGTCAGATACCTGACTCCGATCCTGGCGCAGTCCTCCAGTATCTCCTCCAGCGTCTCACATCCGGCCTTATGTCCCATCGCGCGTGCGACGCCGTGCGACGCGGCCCATCTTCCGTTGCCGTCCATGATGACTGCTATATGCTCCGGAACCTCCAGCCCCGCGAGCCTTTCGTTGTTTTGCGCTTCCATATGCCCTTTCTCACACAAAGGCAGGCCCGCGCCTGCCCTTGTTGACCGATACCTGATGCCACGCTTTCTGCGGATTAGGTATCACATTATATCAAATCTGTGTTTTTGGTGTGATGTTGGGGCAAAAGACTTTTTGTCCCTACGTCTGATACCGGATTGCTACGCGCGTTGCGCTCCCGCAAATCCTCAGACTGTCATGATCTCCTTGGACTTGTTCTCTACGCACTCATCGATCTTGGCGCTTGCCTTGTCCGTAGCCTTCTGGATCAGATCTTCACCGTTCTTGCGGTCGTCCTCGGTGATTTCGTTGGCCTTCTCCATCTTTTTGATTTTGTCTACGCAGTCTCGTCTGATATTTCTTACCGCGATCTTCGCATCCTCGCCCTTCTTCTTGATATCCTTGGTGAGATCCTTACGTCTCTCCTCGGTGAGCTCCGGAAATACCAGTCTGATGCATGATCCGTCGTTCGTCGGATTGATGCCCAGCTCGGAGGTCTGGATAGCCTTCTCTATCGCCTTGAGCAGGCTTTTCTCCCACGGCTGTATCATGATGACGCGCGCCTCTGGTACAGATATGTTACCTACCTGCTGGAGCGGCGTCGGTGTCCCGTAGTAGTCAACCGTGATGCGGTCGAGCACATGAGGATTGGCACGGCCTGCGCGGATGGTGGCAAAGTCATCCTGCAGCATTTCTATCGTCTTGTCCATCTTGTCGGAAAACTGCTTTACTGTGTCCTTCATTGACTGTTCCTCCTT
>CAVJQN010000040.1:0-891 GCA_963651635.1 Agathobacter sp. | reverse complement strand
CCTGTGCTCCATGCACATCACCGACGCCGTCATGTCTATCACCTGGAGCTGCTTTTCGATGACCTCACGGATATCGATGGTATCATACTTCCTCGCATCCGGATTTTTAGCCGGATCCGAATCATATACCCCGTCTATCGACTTCGCCAGCAGTATCATGTCGGCATCCAGCTCGATGGCGCGAAGCACTATGCCCGTATCCGTCGAGAAATACGGATGTCCCGTACCTCCGGCGAAGAAGCAGACCTTTCCTGCGGCAAATGCCTCATTGGCTCTGTCCTTGGAGAAAAGCTCCGTCATAGTCCCGCATATAAAAGGTGAGAAAATGACAGTTCCCATGCCTTCCGAACGGAATATCTCCGAGACATAGATGCAGTTCATGACCGTCGCCAGCATGCCTATCTGATCTGCCTTGGTTCTGTCTATGCGCTCCGAGCTGCGGCCTCTCCAGTAGTTGCCTCCGCCTATGACCACGCCGATCTCTATACCCTCATCGACCGCCGATCTGACCTGAGCCGCTACCTCTCTGACCCTGTCCTCGTTATATCCTCTGCTCTCCGATGCCGCAAGCGCCTCGCCGCTCAGCTTGAGCATCACACGACGTTTCTTCATAAACCGCCTCCGTAAAATGCCTGTGTAGATGATACCATCTCTTAGACCTTTTGAAAAGAAGCGATAATTCATGATGACGTCCTTGTCTTCACACTAACCTGCCGTCCTCACCATCTTCTGTCCTCATACGGTGAACTCTCATAACCTTTTTTGCGAAGGCTGATGATCCATCTGTCAAGGATGCTGCGCCAGCATCTCCTGAAGATACTGCTCCCGCCAAAGAACTTTACTACTGACGGGCTTACCGCATAGTAGAACTTCACAAATGCCCGTCCTGCG
>CAVJQN010000039.1:0-11301 GCA_963651635.1 Agathobacter sp. | reverse complement strand
TGCCAATGGGGTGTCATCTCCCTCTGAGGCGGCATATGCTCCCTGTCCTGTCCTACTGCGCCCGTCACCCGGCAGCACATCCAGCCCCGCCAGCAGCTTTCCCACTGCCCTCTCAAATGCCCACGACATCGCGATGATCACGAGCGTCCATGCAAATACATCCGCCGTCTCGAAAAATATCTTCGAGCGGTAGAGCGCATTGCCTATCGTATGAAGCGGCTGACCTATGACCTCGGCTGCCACGCCGCTCTTCCAGCTCATACCGAGAGACAGCGACAGCGCACTAGCAAGACTTGGACGCAGCTGGGGTATATAGATATATCTGATTCTCGACCTGTACGGCATATGCAATATCCGCGCCATCTCCAGCAGCTTGATATCTACGGCACACAGTCCGCTCATGGTATTCAGATACAATATCGGCGCTACGACCAGCAGACATATGAGAAGCGAGAGATTCTTATTGCCCGCCCATATCAGCAGCAATATCACGAAGCTGACCACGGGCGTGGACTTGAGCACCATGACAAAGGGTGCGAGAAATGCTCCGACCGCGCGCACTCTGTACCCCAGCACCGCCGCCGCTATCCCGACTGCCGCACCCGCTGCAAAGCCCGCAGCGATGCGAAGCAGTGTAGAGACGACCGAGATGTAAAATTCCGATGTGCCCAGCAGTCGTATCAGAGACCTCATCGTCGCCGCAGGTCCTGCAAAAAGTATCTCATTACAAATCAGGCGATCCAGCCCGTACCACAGCACGAGCCAGACCGCCGCAATGAAGATATTTCTCCATCTCCTATCCTGCATGAACCAATCTCCGCAAAATCTGTATGATTACTTCTCTATGAGATAGAAGTCATCTCCCGGAAGCGCGCCGCCCACCGACGCGGCATCCTCATTATAGAGCACCTCGAGATATCCCGAAAGCACCGTCTTCATCTCTTCTCCGTCGATGCAGACGATATTGCACAGCGGGATCGCCTTTTCAGCTACGGGCTGCGCCGCTATGATCTCCTTTGCCACAACCATCTCAGCCGTAGCGGTCACATCGGATACCGCTTTATCCGCGCTGGTATGATGGTCTGCCAGAAATGCCTTCACCGCGTCCGCGTGCTCCTCAAGAAACTCCCTGCGCACTACTGTCACGCCCGTCACCAGACGGGAGCCGTCGGATACCGCATCCCACTCGTCCGACAGGGAAAATGCACTGTGCAGCGCGTCATTCTTGGCAAGCGCCGCCGTAGCAAAGGGCTGCGGGAGCACGCCTACGAGCGTCGGATCCGCTGAAAGCGCCGACACTACCTCGGTTGCCTCTGACTTGAACTCCAGCTCCGCGTCTACTCCGTTTTTCGTCAGCAGATATCTCAGAGAGTACTCAGGCGTAGTACCCTGTCCTGTCAGGACGACTGTCTTTCCTGCCAGATCCTTGACGGACTTGATGCTCTCATCACCCGTGACGCAGTAGAGCACGCCGAGAGTATTGATGTCGATCACCTCGACAGCTCCCTTGGTCTTGTTGTAGAGCGTCGCCGCCGCATTGGCGGGGATGAGCGCGATATCCAGATCCTTTGAGATCATCTGTGCCATGAGCTCGCTTGCCTGCGTCGCGATGGTGAACTCGTAGCTGCCCTCTCCCGCGAAATCATCTGCCATCATGCCGATGATGCCTATCGTAGTCGGTCCCTTGAGCGCGCCGACGCGCACCTTCGCATCTTCTGTATCCTGCTTGGCTGCGTCCGCCGCAGTTTCTGCGGATGCATCTGCCGCTGCGCTCTCGCCGGTCTTCTCATCAGCGACTGCCTCCGCTGCTCCTGCAGAGGCGTCCTTTTCATCTGCTGCTTCGCCCGTCTCCTCTGTCGCCGTGGTCTCTGCCGCCGTCGTCGCTTCTGCTGTCACCGCGGCGGTCGTCTGCGTCGCGCCTCCCTGTGAGCATCCTGTCAATGCTGCCGCCAGCGCCAGCGCCGCGGTAAGTGCCATTATTCTCGATATTCTCTTTTTCATCCTGCGTCCTCCTTAATGCTTACGGTAGTGATACCCGGATTGCTCCGTGCGCCGCGCTCCCGCAATCTTGCAAGCGAGCTTGCATCGGGGCTTGTACCTTGATCCCCTAGTATCACAGAAGGCGCGGGTAGCCCGCGCCTTACTGTTTGATATTGCCCGAATAAGTTAGTCGCGTCTAAGCGCAAACACACTATGGCACATCATCTGTATATTGTCAATATTTTATCAAACTATTTATTCCTCGGTCGGCATCTTCCATGCGTGGTGATCCGTATGGAGCAGGTGCTCGGACTTCTCGGAAAGCGGCTGTCCCAGATAATCGGCATAGATAGCCTTGATGGACGGATTCTCATGCGAGAACCTGATCGTATTTGCCTTGTCCTGAGTATACAGCGTCTGTGCACGCGACTGTGCCATCGATGCGCCGTCGTACATGGGCTGACCGCCTCCGCCTACACATCCGCCGGGGCAGGCCATGATCTCCACGAAGTCATACTCCGCCTTGCCCGTCGCCAGTGCCGTCAGGAGCTTGTTGGCATTGCCCAGACCGTTTGCTACCGCCACTCTCACGGGTGTACCCGCCAGATCGAAGGTCTTTTCCTTCCAGCCGTCCTGACCGCGTACCGCCGAGAAGGTATCGGGATCGGGATTCTGTCCCGTCGCCAGTGCATATGCCGTGCGCAGAGCCGCCTCCATGACGCCGCCTGTCGCACCGAAGATATTGCCCGCGCCGGAGCCTACGCCCAGCGGCATATCCAGCTCCTCGTCCTTCAGTGAATGAGGATTGATCTGCGATGAGCGCAGGAGCCGTACCAGCTCGCGCGTCGTCAGCACTGCGTCCACATCGGGATCACCGCACGCGTCGTTCATAGCCGGGATGGCTGCCTCGTGCTTCTTGGCAAGACAGGGCATGATCGATACCGAGTATATCCTCGAGGGATCGACACCGAGTATCTGCGCGTAGTAGCTCTTTGCCACCGCGCCGAACATCTGCTGAGGAGACTTCGCCGAGGAGAGCTGATCCACGTACTGCGGCCAGTGCGCCTTGCAGTAGCGCACCCATCCGGGACAGCACGATGTGAACATCGGGAAGTGGTTCTCATCCTTGTGCTTGAGCTTCTCGAGGAACTCGCTGCCCTCCTCCATGATGGTCAGATCGGCAGTGAAGTTCGTGTCAAATACATAGTCAAAGCCGACTCTTCTCAGACATGCCGACAGGCGCTGCACCGTAGCCTTGTCTGCGGGCATATTGAAGTATTCGCCCCATGCCGTGCGTACGGCGGGAGCTATCTGCGTCAGCACGATCTTGTCCGGATCATTGATCGCCTCCAGCACCTTCGCCGTATCGTCGCGCTCCTTGAGAGCACCCACCGGGCAATGCGTGATGCACTGACCGCACAGTGCGCAGGCGGAGTCCTCCAGACTGTATACGTCTCTTACATCGACCGTGACGCGCGAGCCTGTATTGATGATATCCCATACATTGGACGCCTGTATCTTGTCGCATACCTGCACGCAGCGCATGCACTTGATGCACTTCGTATAGTCCCTCTCCAGCGGAAAGCCCGTAGCCGGCTTTGCCTCGGGGATGTTCTTCTCAAATGATATCTCCTGTATGTTCAGGTCATTGGCTATGGTCTGCAGCGAGCAGTTGCCGCTCCTGACGCATGTGGCGCAGTTGCTGTTGTGCTCGGAGAGTATCAGCTCAACATTCATCCTGCGCGCCTCGCGCGCCTTCTTGCTGTTGGTATGGATGACCATGCCCTCGTCTACCGTGTTGTTGCATGCGGTGAACAGGCGGTCAAATCCCTCCACCTCCACCACGCAGACGCGGCACGCGCCGATCTCGTTGAGCTCCGGCCAGTAGCACAGCGTCGGTATCATGATCCCAGCCTGTCTTGCGGCATCCAGGATAGTAGTCCTCTCCTGAACCTGTATATCTATTCCGTCGATAGTCACATTTACCATTTCGCCACACGACCTCCTTTGAAGATTCCGTAACCGAAGTGATCACAGTGCAGACATCTGCCCGACTCCTGCATCGCCTCCTCCTCTGTCATACCACATTCCATCAGGCCGAAGTCCTTCACGCGCTCGGCTGCCGGGCGCTCCTTCATCTTCACGCGTCCGCACGGCTTGTGGTCGTCAAATCTGATCCTCGGAAGCTCTACATCCGCCTCTATCTCATGATGGAATCCGAGATACTCGTCGATATTGGCTGCGGCTACCTTGCCTGCCGCTATCGCACGGATGACGGTCGCAGGTCCTGTCACGCAGTCGCCGCCGGCAAATACTCCGTCCCTGTCCTTGACATCGCTGGTATCTATCGCATCTATGCGTCCGCGCTTGACGGGGATACCGAACTCGCCGAATGCGTTGGAGTCTATACCCTGTCCTACCGCCACGAGAACTCTGTCGCACGGGATGCGCACGGGCTCGGCGGCCGCATTGACAGGCGCGGGACGCCCGGATTCTATCGGGCCGACTATCTGGGGCTGTACCCAGAATGCTGCTACATCGCCATTTTCATCCTTCTCTATACGCAGCGGCGCGTTGAGCTCCAGCACCTCGCAGCCGTCCGCTATGGCGCCCTCTACCTCCTCGGGCAGAGCCGTCATGTCCTCTTTTCTTCGTCTGTATGCTATGGTCACGCTCTTTGCCCCCAGACGGATGGCGGAGCGCGCCACGTCCATGGCGACATTGCCGCCGCCTACTACCACGCAGTCCAGACCCTTGAAGTCGGGCATATTCTCATCGCCGATGGCTCTGAGCATATCTACCGCCGAGATGACGCCGTTTGCGTCCTCGCCCTCTATGCCGACTTTGCGTCCCGTATGCGCGCCGATCGCTACATAGATTGCATCGTACTTCGCGTCGAGATCCTCCAGAGACATATCCTGACCTATAGAAACTCCTGTGACGGTCTTGAAGCCGGACTGCTTGAGACCTTCTATCTCGCGGTCGAGTATCTCTCTGGGAAGTCGATAGCTCGGTATACCGTAGCGGAGCATGCCGCCCAGCTTCTCGCGCTGCTCGTAGACGGTCACATCATGACCCATGACGGACAGATAGTATGCCGCTGTCAGTCCGGACGGGCCTCCGCCTATGACAGCTACCTTCTTGCCCGTGGGCTCCATGCACTTTGGCTTGGGTATCTCGCCCTCGTGCTCCACGGCAAATCTCTTGAGACCTCTGATATTGATCGGATCGTCCACCAGCGTGCGGCGGCATCTGACCTCGCACGGATGCTCGCAGATCAGACCGCATACCGCGGGGAAGGGATTGTCCTTGCGGATGAGCTTCACCGCGTCGGCAAAGCGCCCTTCGTGTATCAATGAGATATATCCGGGGATATCGACCTGAGCCGGGCACTGGTATACGCACGGCACCGGCTGCGTCTGGAGAGCATTGCACCGATGATGCAGGATATGCTCCTCGTAATCACTGCGAAAGCCTCTCAGCCCCTTTAGCACCATGCGTGCCGCCTCGGAACCTATGGCGCAGTCCGCCGATGTATATACAGACTCCGCGAGCGTCTCGATGGTATCGAGCGTGTCCATCGTCGCGGTTCCGTCCAGCACCGACTCGATCAGCGTCTCCAGCTGTCCGAGACCGACACGGCACGGTATGCATTTGCCGCATGACTGTGAATGGCTGATGTGCAGAAATGTCGCTGCCAGATCAACCGGACACAGTCCCGGCTGCGCAGCCTGTATACGGCGCTCTATATCCTTGTAGAGCTCCTCCACGGTCTGCTGCGCCTGATTCATGGAAATGATGCGAATCCGACTCATGATATCCCTCCTGCTAACATTGATGTCCCGTAAACCGCCCGACTCCCGGCAGGCAGCTATGGTTCAGATTGGTGATGTCCGTACCGCGCGGATACAGTCTCGCCGGTTGGACGGCTTGTCTGTATGCGTATGGATACGACCGTGTAAATTCTATGATATTTTTTTGTCAATTACAATAGGTGTTGTGCTCATGCTTGACATGTGTTTGTATGCATAAATGACAGACGGATCTGTGATAAAGTAGTGGCAAAGGAGGTGCCTATGATCTGGAACAGTTTGAACACAGGTGATAATGAAGCCATGATGGCGGAGACCGTCACGGTGCAGGGACATGCAGGCAAGGCGGTACGCGCCTATCTCTCGCGTCCGCTGGGCGACGGTCCGTATCCCGGGCTCGTGCTCATACCGCATCTGCCCGGATGGGACGAGTGGTGCCGCGAGACGGCAAGGCGTTTCACACAGCACGGCTATGCCGTAGTCTGCCCGAATATCTATCAGGACAAGGGCGACGGCAGACCCGATGATATCGGCAGGCAGGTGATGTCGGGAGACATGGTCAATGATGCGGACGTCATGGAGGATACACAGGGCTCCATAGACTATCTGAGATCTCTCCCCCGCTCCAACGGCCGTGTCGGAGTCATCGGCATGTGCTCCGGCGGCCGGCACACATATATGGCTGCATGCATGCTGGACGGCATAGACGCGGCAGTTGACTGCTGGGGCGGCGATGTCATAGTGGACGAGGCACAGCTCACACCCGAGAGGCCGCATGCGCCGATTGAATATACCGGGGAGCTTTCATGCCCGCTGCTGGGGATATTCGGCAATGATGATAAAAATCCCGACAGAGAGCAGGTCGACAGGATCGAAGAGGCGCTTAAGGACGCCGGCAAGGACTATACCTTCTATCGATATGACGGCGCAGGACACGGCATCTGGTACTATGACAAGCCGATGTACCGGCAGCAGCAGGCGATGGATTCATTTGAGAAATGCATGGAGTTTCTTGACAGGCATCTGAGGAAATGCTGATTGAATCGGTATTTTCTTAGATTCCGCCGGCGGATTGCACGGATTTGCGGCGGAATTTGCTGCTCGCAGCGCACATCCGGCGAAAGACATGAGCTGCTGTAACACGGATGACGTGTATACGATGATATGGATATGATGACATGAAAACCAAGAAAGAATATGTCGTGATGGCAAAGCCGGTCGGCTCACGCTGCAATATGGCTTGCCGCTACTGCTACTATCTGGACAGCGGGCAGCATCCCGCGCCCGAAAAGCCGGAACCGCCTGAAACGTCTGAAACACATAAGGTGCATGAAACACATGAAGCGCATAAGGCACATAAGATCCATGAAACGCATGAAGCTCATGAAACACATGCGGTGCATGAAACGCATGGTGCGCATGAAACGCACGATATGCACGAATCCCACGCGGTAATGAGCCTTACGGTGCTGGAAAGTATGATAAAGCAGCTGATCGCCTCCTCGCCCGTTCCGACCGTCTCCATAGTATGGCACGGCGGGGAGCCGACGCTGGCCGGGCTTGACTTCTACAGGGAGGTCATGGCGATAGAGCAAAAATACCTGCCGCAGGGCTGGCAGATATGGAACAATCTCCAGACCAACGGGCTGCTGATAGACGAGGCATGGTGTGACTTCCTGCGTGAGAACCGCTGGGATGTGGGTGTCAGCATCGACGGGACAAAGACTGCGCATGACGCATACCGGCATTTCCCTGAAAGCACGCGCAACGTCCTTACAAGCGGGAGTATGATATCTTCACACACAGGCACGGCACTCTCCGGCAGCAGCACTACCCCTGCGAAAGGAAATGCATCATCCGCATGGGAGCGCACCGCCGGGAGTATCCGTATGCTCAAGGCGGCGGGAGTTCCTGTAGATCTGCTGTGCACGGTCAATGCCGAGACGGCTCAAGATCCTGAGGGTGTCTACGATACCTTAAAGGGCTTCGATACCGGATGGATGCAGTTCATCCCGGTCGTCGTGAGACGGCAGGGGCTCTCCGCAGAATCGGTCACTCCTGCGCAGTATGGGGACTTCCTCTGCCGTGTATTTGACAAGTGGCTCTCGTGCCGGGATGTCGGACGGGTACATGTCCAGCTCTTCGATGAAACCGCCAGAGTGTGGAGAGGAGGGCGACCGAGCCTGTGCTGGATGCAGGAGACCTGCGGGCGTGCCCTGATAGTAGAAAAGGACGGCTCGGTATACTCATGCGACCACTTCGTCGATGCCCCGCACCGTCTCGGAGATATCCGCGAGACCAATCTCGGAGAGCTCGCCGCATCTCCCGCGCAGATTGCCTTCGGGCAAAGCAAACGTGATGCACTGTGCGATGAGTGCCGCGCCTGCCGGTGGCTCTCCGTCTGCGGCGGAGGATGCCCCAAGGATCGTATATCAACAGGCGGCGGACAGCCCAAGTACCTCCTGTGTGAGGGACTTAAGATGTTTTTTGAGCACGCCCACGCGGCGATGCGCAGGTAGTTGTGGCACATCCCGACATACCGTATGCTCCGACGCGAGCTGACCGTGACCCGAAGGTGGCTCGGAAGTAACCCAGCAGCGTCGTCGGCAGAGTTTGTCATGACAAACTGATTATGTTGACATACATCCCGCCGCATGTTACAAGGGTATGGGCCAATCTTTCACGGAGGTTATCATATATGAAGCAGTGTATGGATGCAGACAATCTGCACCGGCGTTTGAAAAAAATCATTGGCCAGGTTCAGGCTATCGACCGCATGGTGGATGAGGATGTTCCCTGCGAGGATATACTGTCGCAGCTCAATGCCGCCAAGTCCGCCCTCAACGGCTGCGGCAAGGTCGTCCTTGAAGGACATATACAGCACTGCGTCCGCGACGGTCTCGAGCACGGCGACGCTGATAAGACCATCAAAAGCTTTGCAAAAGCCGTCGAACGCTTTGCGAACATGCAATAAAGCGTTGCCGAATGTTGGCGCCAGCTGCGAGAGCACGAAGTGCGTAGCAGCTGGCTTTATTGTTTTTGCTTTACGGCATTTATTGCCTCAGAGGAACGCATCATAGTACTTCATAAGGCTCTCATCCGTATTTCCGTAGGTGTTCCCCTCAAAGAAGAAATCTCTTAATTCAAGCGCGCACTCTCTAAGTTCGCTCATCCGTCTGACATTTTTCGGATCACTCATAGTGAGATTCAAAAAATCCATGGCTTTTTCATAGAAGCTGAGTTCCTTTTGCCTCTCTCCCTTGTTTTTCCACCGTATGGCTCGTCCGACCTCTCCGCCTACATTTGCCAGCTGCGCGCCTACCGGCATCTGAAACCATCTCACATCTCTATCCATTTGGATACCACCTCTTCGATTCTCTTCCTCGCCTCCGGATCTGCAACTGTCCTTCCGGCACGGGGATATCCTGCCTCGCGATTTCGCGGCGGATTGATCATGGAATCAAACTCTATCTCTCTTTCGTCGAACAGTATGTTGATTCCGTACAAATTTCTTTGTTCTGAGCCGTTCTCCAGCAACAGGCTTTCAAGATCCGAATTCAGCTCGGCATTGACCGCTATCAGTTCCCGTCCTGTGTCTACCACAGCCTTTGACATGTAATCAAAGTATGTCTCAGGTTCAATGACTTTCAGTTGTTCAATGGTTATCCTCTTATCGAGGGCTCTTGTAGGGAACTTTTTTGCGGATATCATAGCATATTGTTCCCCATATAGCATAGTTCCTCACTTGTAATGATGCCGGCAACTGACTTCTGACACAAAAGGAGGGGCGACATTATGTCATCCCCTCCATGAAAAGGCTACTCCTTATACCCCTCTCCGTGTACCTCTGTAGAATCTACAACAAAGGTAAATGCTCTTGGATCCGCCGCCTTGATCTTCTGCATGCTCTGCGTCAGCACAAATCGCTTGACCACGCATATCAGGACGCTTTTCTCGTCCCCGGTATATCCTCCGACCGCCGGGACGATGGTCACTCCGTGATCCAGATTGCACAGCTCCTGCGATATCTTTTCGGCTTCGCTCGTAATCGTATATATGACCTTGGCATGATCCATGCCGACGGTGATCGCATCGATGATACGCGATCCCACGAAAACTATGATCATGGAGTACAGCGCCACCTCTATCTTGTGAAATACGATCACTGCCGTCAGCACTACCGCCGCATCTATCATCATGAGCAGCGCACCGGCGGGCACGTCAGGCATGAATTTATTAACTATCAGTGCCAGCAGATCCGAGCCTCCCGAGCTCAGACCCCGCCGAAACAGCACTCCGACGCCGATTCCGCCGAAGACTCCGGCATATATCGATGCCAGCATGATGTCGTTGGTATAGTGCGGGAGCACCACGGTGAACCAGTCTATGAATATACCTGTCAGCACGACACTCAGCAGCGTAAATATCAGCGACCTCGTCCCCATCAGACGCCATGCGGCAGCTATCAAAGGCGCATTCAATATGACCACCCACATGCCGACCCTGATCGGAGTGATATATGCCAGTGTCGTCGAAAGTCCCGACACTCCGCCGGGTACTATCTGATTGGGCGCGGTAAATATCGCGACCTGCGCACTCACGAACGCACTCCCGACTATGCATGTCAGCAGATCCATCAGAAAATCTCCGGCAGTATATCTTGCATTGAACATACGAGATGCCTCCATAGTGATTATTGCCTTAAAAACCGCGTATACATGGGAATTATGCTGTCTTGACATTAAATATGTACGATGTATCATGGTCTGGCGGCATGAACGATTTTAGCGCATGAAATGTCGCGTGACAACACCGCATACTTAATCAGTGGTTCGCAGCTTGAAGGCTGTGCACAAACCGCTCTGGCAGTACACCGATATGCTGTCAGGGCGGTTACTGCACCTTATATGCGCGGGCGCATGCGCGCAGCATGATACTTGGAATGCGGCGCAAGGCGGTTCGGTATCATATCATCGCGAGGACACAGCAATGAGTGCAACAAAGGATCTCACAAAGGGCAATATCGCAGTAGAGCTTATAAAATACTTCCTGCCTATCGCGGCGGGACTGTGCTTCCAGCAGCTCTACAACACGGTGGATGCCGTCATAGTCGGCAAATATGTCGGCACTGCGGCTCTGGCGTCAGTGGGCGGCAGCTCGGCTCATATAGTCAGTCTGCTGGTCGGCTTCTTTGTGTCGCTCACCAGCGGAGCCGCCATAGTCATCGCGCATCTGTACGGAGCCGATGACCGCGACAATCTCACCGCGGCAGTAGGTACGGGCACTGCCATGTGCGTACTCGGCGGAGCCGTGATCATGATTATATGCATACTGATCTCGCCTCTGCTGCTGACATGGATGCGTACCCCGGAGGATACCATGTCCGGATCGCTCGTATATCTGCGCATATATTTTCTGGGTACGGTATTTCAGCTGACCGCCAATATGCAGTCGGAGACTCTGCGCGCGGCAGGCGACTCCAGAGATCCTTTCATCTTCATGCTCATAT
>CAVJQN010000038.1:0-4962 GCA_963651635.1 Agathobacter sp. | reverse complement strand
CTTAGGAGGCGAACGCTCTATCCTGCTGAGCTACGGAAACACACGCCCCGTCCGAGACGCAAGCGATAGTATACAACACATGTTTTGAAATTGCAAATCCCGTATTTTTACGCGATGCCATATGAAATGCCATCCGCAATGTCATCGGTGACAGAGCCTATGACAGCTGACAGAGAAAACCCGATGTGACACTCACTTCTTCCCTCTCACGACTTTGCACGCAAGTCGCTCTTATCCCACACGTCATAGGGCTGCTTCTTGTGGCGCATCCCCCAGATGACTATCACGACAAAAACCAGCAGATTGACTGCGAGCGCCGGTATGCTGCCCTCAAGCCCGAAACCGGCATTGTACGCCCAGCTGTCGGATGCGGCCTCCAGCTTGAACATCGAGTACGGAACCACATTGCCGCTGTTGGGCAGACCCAGCAGTATGTTTTGTGTAAAGTTCCATGCCGCATGCAGTCCCATCGCTGCCCACGAGCTGTCCATGTAGACCACCTGAGCCGACATCGCCAGCCCTGTCGCCGCGATCGTAGCCAGCGAGAGCGGTGTGACGCCGCTGTTGGTCATATGAAGCACACTGAAATATACGGAGTTCAGCACCATCGCGATCCATACATTTTTATATCTTCTTTTAAGCCGCTGATACATAAATACCCTGCATACCAGCTCCTCCGCCGACGACTGGATAAATACCGCGATAAATATTATCAGCAGCCCCGCCGGATCAAATCTGTCAAATGTCAGCGAGATATCATGATTCATCAGCGCGATATCGGCACAGACCATATTCATGCAAAAGCCCGTCAGAAGTCCGATCCCCAAACCCTTGAGTCTGTTGCCTCTGGGACCTGTTCCTATCGCTCTCAGTATCGGCCGGTTCTTCTTGGTGATCAGCATATACAGGACAAATACTGCCCATATGCCGATAAATATCAGATATAACATCACAGTCTGCCATATCTCAGGCTCCAGCAGATCCTTGTGACTGATAAGGAGAACCATCACGCTTCCGAGTATCTGCCCCGCGAGCAGCAATATCAGTGTGATCAGATATGTGCCGACGAAGGAATCGGCGAACCACGTCCATATGCTTCTCGGGCTCAGCTGTTTCTTTGCAGTACCATCAGCCTTTTCATCTTCCATAACAGTCTTCCCTCCGCCATCTACAACAGCCCCAGCGCCGATATGATTGACACCCACAGAAATATCGTCGCCACGGAGCATATCGATGTAATCGCCACTATCGCCCCCGCCAGCTCTCCGTCACCTCCCATGGAGACGGCAGTACTGTACGAATTGATCGCCGTCGGAGTCGCCGCACTGATGGCCAGCGTCAGCAGATCCGCTCCGCGAAAGCCCATACATATTATGATCGGTATCTCTATCAGCGGTGTTATAATGAGCCGCCCCAACGTGACGATGCTCAGCTGCCTCTTATACTGACTTGCATATTCAAAGCTGAAGCCTGCTCCCATCATGAGCAATGCCATCGGAGTAGCGCAATTGCCCAGCTTGCCTACTATATCATTCATTATGATTGTAGGGATGCGAATGCCGGACATATTGAGCGCAATCCCTATAAGCCCCGACAGCACCAGCGGATTGGTGATGATCTTCCTGATGAAGTGACCCGCGGATATCTTCCCTCCCCGATACGCCTCAAATACTATCGTAGAAAGCGTATTGTTCAGAGGCGCCATCACCGCCAGCATCACACCGGCCATCCCTATATCGTCGCCATATACCATCGTCACCATGCTCAGGCCTATCAGCACGTAATTGCTCTTGGCTACGCCCTGTATCATGACCGGTATCCGTCTTCTGCTCGAGTCGAGATGCGGCATCACGATGGCGCATATGATATTCAGCACAATCGTTGATATGACAGCAAAGAGAATCACATTCCAGTTGCCCCCGCTGCTCAGATTGGAGCTGTATATACTCTTAACTATGCTTAGCGGAAGGATCACCTTGAACAGCAGCTTGTTCAGGTCATCCATTGCCTCCTGCGTGAAAAAATGCCTTCTCTGCAGCATATAACCGATGACCATATATGCGCACATCGGCATAACCAGTCTAGATGCCAGCAGCAGCGACTCCATACCCTATCCTCCCGTCAGTCAATAAATTCTACCCGTCCCTGCATCCATATCCGCCCTTTAAAGCGCCTCCCCGGGCTCGGCTCACCCTCGATATCATCCGCACAGACGGCTATGTGAAATATCATATCATTGCAGCTGACAGTCAGATCATATACGACGACATTTGTCAGCAGATTTTCGGTTTTTCCTACCGCGACGATATCACCGACTATCTGGTAGATATCACACTCCACGCCCTGCGGCATAAAGCAGGTATCCACGATGGAATATACATCCTCGCGGCTGAGTCGCCCTGTCACCATCGCGTAGGTGTCCATATCCTCATTGTTGAGTATCTCTATCGCGCGCTGGTTGCCGTTCTTCGCCGCCTCCACCAGCATCTCGTGGCGCAGGCCCGCATCTATGGGGCTTTGCTCCTCCCTGTCCTTCTTCACCGGCAGTATCACCTTGCCGTCACTGCAGAATGCGCTCAGATATACGATTGTCCGCCCCGGTAGTCTGCCGGTCTGCAGTCTCTTGTAGAAGGCGAGCGAGTTCGTCAGCCTGAATATCAGTGTGATGCCGAGCCTTATATCGTCTCCCTGTCCCGTGAGCCCTCTTCCGTCGAGCCTCCTATGGATGGAAATCGGCACTGTGGTGCTCATGTCCTCGCTGATCAGAAAGGGGAAATACTCCTGACGGACCAGCGTGCCGTCCTTTCTCCTGTATCCCTCTATACAGATGCCGATCCGCTCACCGACCGCGGCACATATCTGATAATATACCTGTCCGTCGTCATCTGTCAGCAGCAGCGCCCTGTCCGCATAGCTGCGCTGCAGCTCGTCCAGAAAGCCGTCCGCGTCCTCCTCGGTTCCTATTCCCGCAAATCCGATCGCTCTCAGATAAGTATGCATATCTATCCTCTACCGCTTATTGATGTACTCTATGTGCGTCTTGTCTACTATCAGCTTGTCGTGATCGTCAGTCAGATATCCTATGCAGGCAGCCATGCGCCGCTGTGCGTCCGTCAGCTCTTCCATGATCCGGTTCGGATCCTTTGTCAGCTCCAGTCTGCCGCACGTCGGGAGCCGGTACGGATTCAGTCCGCAGAGCTCGCATATCTCGACGGTGGTCTGCATGACAGGGATCTGTCTGATCCGTATGCGCAGTCCGCATCCTCTCTCCTGCGCCAGCTCGTACAGGGCTCCCAGATAGCCGTATGGCATGATATACAAAGAAGCGAGTTCCTCCTTTATCCCGCATGACTGCGTCATCTTATCAACAAAAGAGCTGCGGTATCTCCTTCGCAGCTCTTCTTCATGTTCTTTAATTATATCTGCCGTTCCGTATGCTCCCGCATATCCTACCGCGACTATGTATGTGCGTCCCACTCTTATACCCCGTTGAGCGCCCAGATGATAGTCGGTACTACCATCGCAAGAGCAAGTATGATAACGAGGATAGTAGAGAACGTCTTCAGACCCTTTTTGTTGCCAAACTTAAACATCTCATGGTTCTCCCGAAATAGTGATTAACTCCAGTCATTCTATGCCAAATCCCTCCATTAAGCAAGCTGTTTCTTGTTTCATGCCGTCTTGCGCCTGTCTTGTGCCGTCCGGCGAGGTCTGCTTCCGTCACCTGACGTCTTTCATACGCGACGGGCACTCCGACGCTAGGAAGCACTCGCCGCACTTCTCGCGGCGCGCTATGCATATGGTTCTGCCGAGTGTGATGATATCGGGATTCCACAGGATCCAGTGATCCCGCGGCAGTATCTCCATCAGCTGCTGCTCCGCCTTCTCGGGATCGTCCGTATCTGTCAGCCCCAGCTTTTTGCTGATGCGCTTGACATGGGTATCTACTACGATGCTTGGTATGCTGTAAATGTTGCCGCGTATGACATTTGCCGTCTTTCGTCCCACTCCCGGCAGTTCTGTCAGCTCGTCGATCTCGCTCGGAACCTCTCCCGCATACCGCTCGATCAGCAGCTGCGCGCATGCGATGATATTTTTTGCCTTGTTATGATAGAAGCCCGTGGAATGTATGTCCTGCTCCAGCTCCGTAAGATCCGCCCGGGCAAATGCTGCTACATCCGGATATTTTACGAACAGATCCTTCGTCACTATATTGACTCTGGCATCGGTACATTGCGCACTCAGCATAGTCGCTACCAGCAGCTCCCATGTATTGCCATGATGCAGCCAGCAGCGCACATCCGTACCGTACTCGGCGTCCAGCAGCGCCAGTATGCGCCGCGCCCGCAACCTTTTATCCTTTTTTGACTCTGCCATCGACCGCGCTCCCGTCTCTCCGGAGGCTATACATGCCCTAGTCTGTGCATGCCTGTCTCCGTGTCCTGCCTCATTCACATCGCCGGTGACAGCTCAGACATGTATCTTTATCTCTCTGCCCGACGGATGATACTGATAGTATCTGACGCCCGCCGCGTCAAGCATCCTTCTGGAGGCTCTGGTGCCCGCGGTGTCATGATACTTGTCATCTCCGTATATGATGGTTCTGATGCCGCACTGTATGATCGCCTTGGCACATTCATTGCACGGAAAAAGCGTCACATAGAGCTTCGCGCCCTCCAGACTCCCTCCGCGGTAGTTCAGTATGGCATTGAGCTCGCTGTGCGTGACGTATGAATATTTTGCATTATACGGATCCGTATCCGCGTCATCGCGGTTCCACGGGAACTCGTCGTCCGAGCATCCGCGCGGAAAGCCGTTATATCCCATGGACAGTATCTTGTTGTCCGGGCTCACGATGCAGCATCCCACCTGACTGTTCGGATCCTTGGAGCGCTGCGCAGAGAGCCCCGCGATACCCATGAAATACTCGTCCCAGCTGATATAGTCGCTTCTCTTTTCTGT
>CAVJQN010000037.1:0-3138 GCA_963651635.1 Agathobacter sp. | reverse complement strand
CAGATACAGGCTGCATTTGCCTCGTATATACCCGAGACGACCAAGATCATCATCGCGCAGCGCATCAGCTCCGTGCAGCACGCGGACAAGATAGTCGTCATGGACGACGGCAGGATATCCGATATAGGCACGCACGAGCAGCTCCTTGAGACGAGCGCGATATACAGAGAAGTATATGAATCCCAGCAGAAAGGAGGGGAGGATGATGAGTGATATGAGGAAAAATGCCGGCGGCGCAGGAGACGCTGTGACACCGCCGAGATTTGATACGAAGACACTGAAGAGGCTCTTCTCCTATGTGAAGGAATACAGGGGGACGATAGTCCTGATAGTCATATGCATACTCCTGAGCTCGCTGGCGGGCGCACTGTCCGTGATGTTTCTGCGGACGCTGATAGACGACTATATCATGCCGCTTTTGACGATGGAGACACCGGTATATACGGGGCTGCTGTCGGCGCTGGTGAAGATGGCGGTCATATATCTGGTAGGCGTGGCGGCGACGCTGATCTACAATCGCCGCATGGTGACCATCGCGCAGGGCACGCTCAAGCGCATCAGAGACGAGATGTTCACGAAGATGCAGCGCCTCCCCGTCAGATTCTTTGATACACATACGCACGGCGCGGTCATGAGCCTCTATACCAACGATACGGATACGCTCAGACAGATGATGGCGCAGGCGATGGGACAGCTCGTCTCGTCGGCATTTAGCATAGCGGCGGTATTTGTATGTATGCTGTGCACCAGCGTATGGCTGACGATAGTGGTCTGCGCGGCAGTATATATCACGATGAAGATGATCGCGAAGATCGTGGGCAGGATAGGACGGTATTCGGTAGCGCAGCAGGGATATCTGGCAGATCTCAACGGCTACGTGGAGGAGATGATAAACGGGCAGAAGGTCGTCAAGGTCTTCTGTCACGAGGATAAGAGCCGCGAGGAGCTGCGCCGCAAGGGCAGGACATGGGCGGACAATGCGAGAAATGCCACAGGTATGGCCAACTCCATCATGCCCATGATGAATGCGCTCGGATATATGCAGTACGTGATAATCGCGATACTGGGCGGATATATGGCTATAGCCCGGACTCCGAATCTCACGCTGACCGGCATGGGCCCGCTGTCGCTGGGTATGATCGCATCGTTTCTGACGCTGTCGAGAAACTTTACCAATCCGATATCGCAGATATCCAATCAGTTCAATGCCATCGTCACGGCGCTGGCGGGAGCATCGAGGATATTTGCCTTTCTGTATGAGGAGCCGGAGACGGACGACGGCTATGTGACGCTGGTCGATGCCCGTGAGGTAGACGGCGAGCTGACAGAGGCGGACGGGCATACCGGCATGTGGGCGTGGAAGCATCCGCACCATGACGGCACCGTGACATATACGAAGCTGGAGGGACGTATCGTTTTCGACCATGTGGACTTCGGCTACGATCCTGAAAAGCTCGTGCTGCACGACATAACGCTCTATGCGGAGCCGGGACAGAAGGTCGCATTTGTAGGAGCCACCGGCGCGGGCAAGACCACCATAACGAACCTCATCAACCGCTTCTACGATATCGACGACGGCAAGATCCGCTACGACGGCATCAATATCAACAAGATAAAGAAAGCGGATCTGAGGCGAAGCCTCGGCATAGTGCTCCAGGATGTCAATCTCTTCACCGGGACGGTCATGGAAAATATACGCTACGGCAATGCGCAGGCTACGGACGAGATGTGCATAGAGGCGGCAAAGCTCGCCAATGCGGACGGCTTCATACGTATGCTGCCCGACGGATATGATACCGTGCTCAAAGGTGATGGCAGCGGTCTGTCGCAGGGTCAGCGCCAGCTGATATCCATAGCGCGTGCCGCCGTATCAGATCCTCCGGTCATGATACTCGACGAGGCGACCTCATCCATAGATACCCGTACCGAAGCGCTCGTGCAGAGCGGCATGGATCACCTGATGGAGGGACGTACCGTATTTGTGATCGCGCACAGACTGTCCACGGTCAAGAACTCGGATGTCATCATGGTGCTGGATCACGGACGCATCATAGAGCGGGGTGATCATGACAGGCTGATCGCCGAAAAGGGAACATATTATCAGCTGTATACGGGTGCATTCGAGCTTGACTGATACGCCGCGGGATATCAGATGGGACTTTTCAATCCGGCGATTTGGGTCTATTATGAGGGCATGAGGCACAGGAAAGGAGTGATCAGATTGAGAAGGATCATCACCATAGGACGTGAGTTCGGCAGCGGCGGCCGTGAGCTGGGGCGCAGGCTCTCAGAGGAGCTGGGCATAGCATACTACGATCAGGAGATCATAGAGGAGATCGCCAAGAGGACGGATATGTCCGAGCAATATATCAGGCAGATATCCGAGAGCCGCCCGGTGATAGCATTTCCGATACATGTCAGGCACAGCTTCTACTCGGCGGCCAATACCGCGCTCAAGCAGTCGGTCGCTGTATTTGCAGAGCAGCACAAGCTCCTCAAGGAGCTGGCGGAGAAGTCGGACTGCGTCATCGTAGGACGCTGCGCGGATTATATACTGCGCGACGAGAAGCCGCTGCGCATATTCGTATATGCGGACAAGGACAGCAAGATAAAACGCTGCATAGAGCGAAAGAGCGTGGATGAAAACCTGTCGGAGCAGCAGATGCTCAGGAAGATGAAGGATATAGATAAAGGCCGTGCGAAATATTACGAGTTCTTCAGCGAGCGTAAGTGGGGAGCCAGAGAGAACTACGATCTGATGGTCAATACATCGGGAGCGGATATCAAGCACGTGTCGGCGGCGATAGCGGGATATATGAAGAACGCGCTGTGATGCGCTGCCGAGGTCAGCAGGTGCCGGGTACATATTCACGACACCGACCGGAGCATAAAGAAAGATATGTGACATACAAGGAGGGGGCTGCGCGGATGCGCAGCCCCTCTCGTGATGTTCCTTACATGCCGGCTGTTTCACTCATCCGCCTCTATCAGTTCATGCCTCTAAATCACAGTTATTCTTTTGTTGAGTTTGACAATATGATGTTGGGGTCAAAAGGTATTTTGACCCCAAGCAAGCTCTCGTTGGAGTTTTGAACCTTTTGACCCAGGTATCACAATATTAACCGAATATGGCTAGTT
>CAVJQN010000036.1:0-9513 GCA_963651635.1 Agathobacter sp. | reverse complement strand
GTATGGTATGTGTGCAGACGGGACGGACAGAGGTACATATAAACAAAATCGCGAGAGCGCGCAGGAGGATAAGAAACAAACACAGGTGCAGGTACGGCACAGCGGAGCTGAGAAGAGCCGGAGTCATGGGGGAGCGGCAGGCAGTGATGCGGACTTTGACATCCTCGTGGTTGACAACGGTTCGACGGACGGCAGTGCAGAGTGGCTGAGAGAGCATCAGATCCCCACACTGGAGCTGCCGGAGAATCTTGGCTTTTCCGGGGGCGTCAACCGCGGGATACAGGCATGCGACAGCGAGTATGTGATACTGCTCAACAACGACACCATCGTGCAGGACGGCTTCGTGAGCGAGCTGATACGGGCGATAGAGCGCTCTGACAGGCTCTTTGCGGTCAGCGCGATGATGCTGCGCTCTGACGATCACAGCAGGATAGACAGCGCGGGAGACGGACTGACGGTGCTTGGCTGGGCATATCAGCGCGGCATCGACGAGGATATGACGGATTATCTGAGCGAGTGCGATGTCTTTGCCGCATGTGCGGGAGCTGCGATATACCGCAGATGGATATTTGACGAGATAGGGCTCTTTGACGAGATGCATTTCGCGTATCTCGAGGATATAGATATCTGCTATCGCGCGAGGCTGGCGGGATACTTCTCGCGCTACTGTCCTACGGCGCGGGTATATCATCTGGGCAGCGCCACGAGTGGCTCCAAGTACAACTCCTTCAAGGTGCGCCTCTCCGCACGCAACAATGTATATCTCATGTACAAGAATCAGCCAGACTGGCAGCTCCTTATCAATGCTCCCGCGATGGCGGCAGGATGTATCATCAAGGCTGCATTTTTCCTGAAAAAGGGCTTTTTCAAGGACTATATCGGCGGGCTGCGCGAGGGACTGGAAAACGTGAGAAAATGCACGCGTGCGCCGAGAGCCAGACACGGGCTGCTGACATATGCGGCGGTGCAGTGGGAACTGATAATGGATACTTTCGAATATTGTAAAGCATATCTGCGCAGAAATATCATATAATAGCTAGGATTTCGCAGGGCATCATCGCTATGATAAGAGACTACGAAAAAACGCTGAACCGAATACATATAGTGATGGACATGATAGCCATAGCGGCGGCATATTCGCTGGCATGGCTGCTGGTCGTCACCTCCGCCGCCGAGGGCGTACTGCCGCCGTCGGTATATTTTTCTGCGCTGATATATATAGAGCCGGGCTTCATGCTGCTCAATGCTCTCAACAGCATGTACGCGGAGAAGCGCAACGGCGGGCGCCGTCGCGACTTCATGAATATACTGCGGGCGTCGAGCATAGGCATACTTGTATTTGCGGCGGTGCTGTATCTGGGCTCGAAGAACTATGTCATGTACCACTTCTCCCGCAGACTGGTCGCATACTTTTATGTGCTGGTGGTGGTGATAGAATTTCTGGAGAGATCGGCGCTGCGCGTGGCATTGCGCAAGCTGAGCAAGAGCTCCTTTGTGGTGCGCCGTCAGATGCTTCTCGTCGGCTACAGCTCGGCGGCAGAGGGATATATCGACCGCATCCTGCGCTCACCGGAGTGGGGCTATGTGATAAAGGGCATTCTCGACGACAACAAGCCCGTGGGATATGAGTACAAGGGCGTGAGAGTCATAGGCACGACCGGCGAGCTGGCAGGCCTTCTGGACGATGAGAGCAGTGATATCGAGGAGATAGCCATCACGCTCCGGCTGGACGACTACGATGATCTGGGAGAGATAGTCAATGTCTGCGAGAGATCCGGCGTGCATACGAAGTTCGTGCCCGATTACTATAAAATCATCCCTACTACACCATATCTGGAGGACGCTGCGGGTCTGCCCATCATCAACATACGGCGCGTGCCCGTCATCGAGTTCCCGAACAATGTGATAAAGAGGGCGATGGATATCGCCGCAGGTATCACGGGGCTGGTGCTCTTTTCCCCGATCATGCTGGTCACAATCATCGCGATCAAGCTGGAGGAGCTGAGCCTGCCTAAGGAGCAGCGCGGACCGCTTTTCTTCGCGCAGGAGAGGGTAGGACTGCACAACAAGACATTTAAGATGTATAAATTCCGCTCCATGAGGATGCAGACCGAGGAGGAGGAGAAGAAGTCGTGGACTACGGATCATGATCCGCGCGTGACCAAGGTCGGCAAGATCATCCGCAGAACAAGTATTGACGAAATGCCTCAGTTCTGGAATATTCTAAGGGGCGATATGAGTCTGGTGGGCCCCAGACCGGAGAGACCGCAATTCGTCGCGCGCTTTCGCGATGAGATACCGCACTATATGATCAAGCATCAGGTGCGCCCGGGTCTGACGGGGTGGGCACAGGTGAACGGTCTGCGCGGTGATACGTCGATAGAAAAGAGGATCGAGTACGACCTCTACTATATAGAGAACTGGACCGTGGGATTTGATATAAAGATCATCCTCATGACGATCTTTAAGGGCTTTATCAACAAAAACGCTTATTGAGGGACGCATACGGCTGCGAGAGCCTTGGCACGTGACGGGGCTGGCGGCAGACGGGCATATATGCATTACCGGAAGGCAGAGCATGGACGATTTTGATTTTGAAGATATAGACGTAGACGAGTTTGAGTCGATAGATCTGGACGGCTCGGGGGCGGGAAGCAGCGGACAGCGCGGCGGCATGCGTACAGGCATGGGCGGCGCATCTTCGCGTGTGAACGGCGGCTACGGGGCGAACACGGGAAGTACGAGCGGAAACGGCTACGGTACGAACGCGGGCGGTGTGTCGAACGGCGGCTACGGGATGAATACGAACGGCGCATCAGGCAGCGGCTATGATACAAACATGGGCGGTACGCACGGCAGCGGCTACGGCATGAATGCGAGCGCCATGTCAGGGAACGGTCATGCCGCAGGTTATGGTGCAGATCACCGTGCGGGGACGGACTCAGCACACGATATGCATACATATATCAACGATCCCGGCTTTGATCCGACACTGGACGATGATGACTTCGGATTCGATGATGATTTCGATATGCACGGCGATGTCGGATATACGGCAAATTCGCAGACGGTCGGGTATGCGTCTGGCTCGCAGTCGGGCGGTCACTCGACCCGGAACGGATATACCAATCAATCCGTCGGCGGCTCCAAGGGCTCGGGCGGCAGAGGTACATCTGACAGCGGACGCGGCTCGGGCAAGTCGCGAAGCACCGACGGCAAGACACCCAAGGGCGGCGGCAGCCTGATGCGGCGTATCATCATCTTCGCCATAGCGGAGGTGCTGGTGCTGGTCGGCATTTTCTCGTATGCATTTATCAAGAGACAGTACAACAAGATCCAGCGCCCTGATATAGATATCGAGGCGGTCAAGAATCCGAACCTCTCCATCGAGGATATACAGAAGATGGACGAGGGCTTCTGGACGATAGCCATATTCGGCGTAGACTCGCGTGACAACTCCGCGGGCAAGGGCAACAACTCCGATGTCATCATCGTGGCGAATATCGACCGTCAGACCGGAGAGATCAAGCTGGTCAGCGTCTTCAGAGATACTTATCTGAGCACGGGCGACGGCAAATACAACAAGATCAATGCCGCGTACTGCAACGGCGGACCTGAGCAGGCAATCAAGGCGCTCAATGAGAATCTCGATCTGAATATCACGCAGTATGTAACATTTAACTGGAAGGCGGTCGCGACCGCGGTCAATATGCTGGGCGGCGTGGATGTGGAGCTGTCCAAGGCTGAGTTCTACTATATCAACTCGTTCATCACTGAGACTGTCAAGGGAACCGGCATCGCGTCGCTCCATCTGACACATGCGGGCATGAACCATCTGGACGGAGTACAGGCGGTAGCATACGCGCGGCTGCGCTATATGGACAATGACTACTCGCGTACGGAGCGCCAGAGGAAGATCATAGGTCTGTGCTTTGACAAGGTAAAGAAGACGGACGCGACGACACTCGCGAACATGGCGGGCGTCATGCTGGAGATGGTGGCCACCAATATGGGCTGGCAGGAGGCAGGCGAGGCAATCGGCATGATGAGCAAGCTCTACATGGGCGATACCGGCGGCTTCCCGTATGCAAGGGGCGAGGCGGTCATAGGAAAGCGCGGCTCCTGCGTCATCCCGCAGACACTCGAGAGCAATGTCAAGGAGCTGCACCGCCAGCTCTTCCACGAGGAGGATTACCAGTGCTCTGAGCGGGTAAAGGCTATCGGCGCGAAGATATCGGCTGAGAGCGGCATGTACAACGAGGGCACATTCATCGGGCATGTGTCCACGAGCGGATATATCCCCGAGACGAAGCCGGCGCAGACGAGCGCAGCCGAAACGTCCGCAAGCGAGACGAGCGAGTCCGAGACGATAGAGTCATCGCAGAGCGGTCTGCCCGATATCGAGGGCATGACGGACGAGGAGCTGCAGATGGCGATAGAGGCATATCTCAGGAAGCTGGGCATCACCTCGGAGGAGAGGGAGTATGCGGTCAGCGACGACGGATATATCGTCTATGTGGCCGGACAGGACGCTGACGGACTGCCGACGTACAAGTACGTGCTGGGCAATGACGGCAAGCGCATCAAGATATATGAGAGCACACAGGAGACCACGGTATCCGAGGCTCAGAGCAGCACGGAGGCGGAGAGCACCTCACAAACCGCCCCGACAGGACCGGGCGGTACTACTGCCGCGACCGGACCGGGAGCTACGCAGTCCGCGACAGAGTCGTCGGCGGTAGAGACGAGGGCGGCAGATACGACGGGCACGTCGGCGGCTGAGACATCATCACCCGGCAGCAGTACGTCGGGTACGATATCCGGTACGACCGCGTCCATCAGACCGGGCGACACGGTGTCGTCAAGTACGTCGCAGACCACGGCCGTATATCCGGGCAGCGGCGGCACGGACGCTTCCTCGGGACCGGGGGCATCGTCCGCGGCGGGCACGACCGCAGCTGTATATCCCGGAAGTACGACCACGACAGCGGCAACGACAGCGGCAACTACGGCGGCGACGGTAGAGACCGTACCGGCAGCACCATGAGCACCGCTGAGCGTAACACATTCTCCACAACCTAAACACATTATCATCACAATATCCGCCTATACTTGCCTCAGAAATCAGGAAAAGGAGGACATGTTCCTATGAGCGGAAAAATCGGAAAGGCGATTGCGATCATCGCGGCGGCATTTGTGGTCGGGACGACAGCGGGACTTGCTTTCTTCGGAGCGACGAAGATAACGAGCGCCGTCGAGATATATAAGTCACAGACTGAGGGCACACAGCAGAGCGCTGCATCTGCCGAGCAGGCACAGCCGCAGACACAGCAGTCACAGACACAGGCGGCGAGCGAGACGCCGAAGACCACGGACACGACGAGCTTCGTATCCGTCGGCAACGATGTGTCGGGCATCGTCGAGGAGTGTATGCCGTCGGTAGTCTCCATCAATGTAGTATCGGAGGTGCAGGCGTACTCATGGTTCGGCGGACCACAGACATATGAGGCCAAGGGCAGCGGCTCGGGCATCATCATCGGGGAAAATGACGACGAGTATCTGATAGTCACCAACGATCATGTCATAGAGGACGCAAAGCAGGTCGAGGTCACATTCATCGACGGCGAGAGCGTGAGCGTTGCGATCAAGGGCAATGACTCCGCGACGGATATAGCGGTGCTGGCGGCAAAGAAGTCGGATATCAAGGACTCCACTAAGGCATCTCTGAAGGTAGCATCTATAGGCGATTCAACGGTGCTCAAGCCCGGACAGGGCGTCATCGCCATCGGCAACGCACTGGGCTACGGTCAGTCTGTCACTGTCGGATATGTCAGCGCGGTAGACCGCGAGGTGTCTCTCGACCAGAATACGACAAAGAAGCTGATTCAGACGGACGCGGCCATCAACCCCGGCAACTCCGGCGGAGCTCTGATCAATATGCAGGGCGAAATCATCGGCATCAATGAGGCGAAGCTCTCCTCTACGGATGTAGAAGGCATCGGATATGCAATCCCGATATCACAGGTGCTCGACATCATCGAGAACTTCTCGACTATGGAGACCAGAGAGCAGGTAGACGAGACCGACAGAGGTTATCTGGGCATACAGGGCGTCAATGTAGACTCGTCCATGGCCAAGCAGTACGACATGCCGACAGGCGCGTATGTGTACAGGATACTCGAGGGCTCCGGCGCGGCGAACTCGGATCTGCAGGAGAAGGATATAATCACCAAGGTCGATGGTATGACAGTATCTGACATGAGTGCTCTGCAGAACAAGCTCTCCTACTACAAGGCGGGCGAGACCGTCACCCTTACGGTCAGGCGTCTGGAAGGCAGCAACTATGTGGAGAAGGAGATACAGCTGACGCTGGGCAGCAGATCCACTATCGAGGGCGAGGAGCAGTCTCAGCCGGCACGCAACTGATGTAACGGAAAGCGCCGCGGCGAGAATACGAAGCCTCGCGGAGAAAACATAATGTTGATATATGTTTTGCTTATCGCCTGTCTCGCGGCGGCGGATCTTGTGACCAAGCACTTCGCCCGCAGAGACAGGCGGATCAGAAAAATATACAATCCCGGGTTCTCCTTCGGATATCTCAAGGAATGCCCGTTGATAGTTAAAGGGATTCCGACGCTGGTCGGGATCCTTTCGGCGCTCAAATGGGCGCGAACCATGCGCCGCAGACCGGGACAAGGCACGCTCACGAAGACGGCGCTGTCTCTAATACTGGCGGGAGCGATAGGCAATACCTGCGAGCGCGTAAGGCGGGGATATGTGACCGATTTCATCAACATCCCGCACGGGCGGATAAGCACGTGGTTCTTCAATATAGCTGATCTGTGCATAGCCGCCGGAGCCGCCCTCCTGCCCCTCGCCGAATTGACAGAAGACAAAGAGATGTGATATATATCTCTGAAAGTCCCGGACGGCGGCTGCGCGCGGAGCGTGCAAAGCACGCGCAGGCGAGCAGACATCGGACGGGCAGAAACATATGAGCAAGTAGGTCGGCAGACCGGAGAGAGGAGTTGATTTTTCCGAAATGGACGATGACAGTCGATTGTCCTGGATTGTAGTAGCTATCCTGCTGCTGTGTGCGGCGTTCTTCGCGATATCGGAGACGGCACTGGCTTCAGTATCACGCAATCGCATGAAACTATTCGCGGACCGTGGTGACTCCCGCGCGAAGAAAGCATTAAACCTTCTGAACAACTTTGAAAGTACCATCAGCACCCTGCTGGTATGTACGAATATCACACATCTTTCGATGGCGACCATCGTGACCACCACCGTGACCAAGAGGTGGGGCGTGGGAGCAGTCCCGCTGAGCACGATCATCACGACCATCGTCTGCTACTTTGCAGGCGAGATGCTTCCCAAGAGCATAGCAAAGAAAAGAAGTGAAGAATTTGCACTGATGTGCGCAGGCACCATCAGCTTTCTTGCTGTGGTTTTCAAGCCCGTGGCGGGACTTCTGTCCGTGATCGGAGAGGCATTTGCCTCAGCCTCCAAGGGAGAGGCGGAGGTCAGCGTGACCGAGGACGAGCTCTACGACATCATAGAGGATATGGTCGAGGAGGGCAGCATCGACGAGACGCAGGAGGACATCATATCCTCGACGATACAGTTCTCCGGGCAGACGGTCGATTCCATACTGACGCCGAGGGTACAGGTGGTGGCTATCAATATAGCCGACCCGCCGGAGAAGGTGCTGGAGATGGTCAAGTCTCAGACGCACAGCCGGCTCCCGGTATATGAGGGAAGCATCGACAACATCATCGGCATGCTCCAGATCAGAAACTATCTCAATGAATATGTCAAGACGGGCAAGCTACCCGCCATACGTCCGCTCCTGTCCAAGGTCTACTACGCGCCCGAGAATGCGCAGCTGGACGACCTGCTGGAGAGCATGTCAAGGAACAAGACCACCATGGCGATCATCACGGACCGCTTCGGCGGTACGCTGGGCATCGTCTCCATAGAGGATATACTCGAGGAGATAGTGGGCGAGATCGCCGACGAGGAGGACTACCTCAGAGAGAGGGCGCGGAAGGTCAAGGAGAAGAAGGACGCGGAGAAAAATGCCGCGAGGACATATCTGGTTGAGCCGAAAAACGAGGAAGCGGAGGTGACACAGCAATGAACGTGAGCCTGATCTTCATCGCGGTCGGCATAGTGGTATGCATATGCTTTTCCGCATTTTTCTCAGCGAGTGAGATGGCGTACTCCTCCTGCAACCATGTACGCATGGAAAATGAAGCCGAGCACGGCAACAAGGCGGCAGCTGCCGTTCTTCGGATAATCGACAACTTTGACGATACACTGGGCGCGATACTCGTCGGCAACAATCTGGTCAATATCGCATCATCATCGCTCATGTCGGTATTTATCATACTGCTCACGGGCTCTGACGAGCTCTCGTGGGTGGGCACGATAGTCATCACGACACTGGTCATCATCTTCGGTGAGACTGCTCCCAAGATCACGGCCAAGAAGAATGCGAACAGCTTGGCGCTTGCATTTACCAAGCCTATCAGGGTCGTCGGGATCATATTCCTGCCGATAGTGAAGCTGACGGTGCTGCTGGTGCATCTGCTGACGGATCATATGAAGAGCGAGCCGCGCGAGGAGTCCGAGGACGAGTCCGTGGAGGAACTGCATCAGATCATAGAGACCGCCGAGGACGAGGGCATACTGGACAAGGACAGGACAGAACTGATTCAGGCGGCGATAGATTTCGCTGATGTATCCGCATATGAGGCGATGACGGCGCGCGTGGATATGCATGCGCTGGATATCGACGATTCGCTGGCGGATATGCTGGCATATGCGGACAAGAGCCCGTACTCCAGACTTCCGGTCTATGAGGGAAGCATCGACAATATCATAGGCACGCTGAGTGTGAAGCGTCTGTTTCTGGCGGTCACGGAGGGTGAGCCCGTCGATGTCAGAGAGCTGCTGCAGCCGGTGGTATATGTCTACAAGACCATGAAGCTGCCGGCAGTGCTCGATGCGCTGCGCGGGTCCAAGCAGCATCTGGCGATAGTCACGGACGAGTACAGCGGCACGCTGGGCGTCATCACTCTGGAGGACGTGCTGGAGGAGATAGTCGGTGACATCTGGGACGAGACCGATACCATCGAGCAGGAGGTCGTGGTGCGCGGCGACGACGAGGTCGAGGTCGACGGTGATATGAGTATCTATGACTTCATCGAGCTAGTGGACGAGAATGAGGAGGACTTCGATTTCGAGAGTGATACGGTCGGAGGCTGGGTCATCGAGAGACTGGAGAGATTCCCCGTCGTCGGAGATACATTTGACTACAATGACTTTACGGTCACAGTGACGGCCGTGGACGGGCGGCGCGTGGAGAGCGTGCTCGTGAAGAAAAAGCCCGAGGAGGGCGAGAGCGAGGAATAAGAAGAAAACAGGAAATCAAGAATCGAGAAATCAACAGGTGGCACATGGGAATCCCCGCGTGCCGCCTGTCATACTTAATCAATTTCTTGAATC
>CAVJQN010000035.1:0-7701 GCA_963651635.1 Agathobacter sp. | reverse complement strand
CTGCTCGCGTGCGGCAAGGCAAAGTCGATGCCTACTGTCTCGCACTCCCCTCCGTCTCCACGACGGTTTCACTGTCTCTTGCCAGCTTCTTCGCCGACTCTACGGCACCCTCCGAGACCTTTCTTCCGGTCAGCCTGTCTATAAAGCCCGGTACCATGTCCATGATTCTGGTCACGGTATCCTGATCCTTGACATTTATCATGCGCACCGCTCCGTTCTGGATGATGAGCATCGCCACCGGCGTCATCCGGGTACCCATGCCGCCGCTGCCCTTGGCTGCGGCATTGTCCGCAAAGGATCCCGCCGCCAGACCGCAGGTCACATCCATGAGCGGGATGATAGTCGCGTCATCTACCTTTATAGGGTCGCCGACGACCGTCTTTGATGATACAAAAGTATCCAGTCCCTTGAACAGCGCCTCTGCTGTTGTCATAAAATTACTTTCCGCCATTGGTAACCTCCGAATAGAGCCTCTTGCAGTCCTCGTCCGTATATATCTTCAGAGCGATCGATATCGGAACGATCAGTCTGAGTTTTCCCTTGATACTTGCCTCGCAGTCCATGCATCGCCTGTCGAAAAACGGTATTACTGTCATATCATTTTTTCCGCCCGACATCAGCACGGACAGCATCGCCAGCACATATCCCGTCACCGACGGATCCTCAAAGCCGAATGTCAGATGCCCGTCCAGCCGCTGCGGCCATATATGTCTAAGCAGTCTCCTGAGACTGCTCCACAGGAGACTGATGGCTCTCCTGTGTCCCTGATCTCTCAGAAATGCCGTCACGCCGTCCCTGTTCTCGCACAGGCGCCTTGCAAATCGCATCAGCCCCGACAGTATACGCTTTGCCCCGTCAAACGCTCCTCTCAGCAGCCTGCGTATACGGCTCGCGCTGCGTTGAGGGGCTTTCCCTGACAGGCTGCCTTGGTTTTTTGGCTGACCTTGTCTGCGATATTCTTGTGTTTTGCTGTTGTTTTTTGCAGTCTTAGCCTGACTGTTCTCATCGGCAATATCCGAATCCATTATGTGATCAGTTGGCTTATCCAGTTCCCCCGTCTCGTCTGCCGCGGCCACCTGTGGCTTGACACCCTCCTGCTGGTGCGCCTCTGACAACTCCGCAGCAGGCGGTCGATCCACTGCTGCCTCAGCCTCTCGGATCTCTGTCCCTGCGGTTTCCGTCTCCGCTATTCCAGTCTCCGCTGTTTCAAGCTCCGCTATCTCTGCCTCCGACCCCTGATCCGGCGCTTCTGCGTCGCTTGACTCTACGACCTTTCCGAATATGCGCAGCTCATAGCTCAGCTCATCCTCGTATCTGATTCGACCGCTCAGCACCCGCATCAGCCATGTGATATCCATCTCCAGCCGCGGACTGACATCATCCGCATAGCTCCCTCTTGCACTGTATCTGACAGGCACAAAGAGTATCATCAGCAGTAGCAGCACGATAAGACCAAGCAGCACCGCAGCCGTGATTCCTACTGCTTTAAGAATTATCAGCAAAATATTCAGCATAGTTCAAGTCGGGATCCTTTTCATATACATCCGCGATTATTCTCTCAAACAGCTCCAAGGCCTCCTCCCGACCCTCGGCGATACCGACGATCTTATAGCAGCATTTCCCGTGAAATGACGACAGCAGCGTCATATTATGATACAGCTCCGGTCTGTCGCCGCCCTCCGGCATCACTATCAGATATGTAAACGGGCGCAGCTCGCGCTTCCTGATATCCCGCCGTATCCGTATAGCATCAGCCCTCGCGGCTTTTGAGTAGCGGATATGCCGGCTCCATGTGATATTGGCTCCGTCTCTCACCATGTCGCTCCTGCCATGATCTCCCTGTTGTCATACAGATATACCGCAAGGCTCACTATTGTCAGTATCGTCATCGCCCAGATCAGGATTGTCTCGACCGGCTTTAATATGCCGATATTCAGCAGCATGACTATGACGCATATCATCTGCACCACGGTCTTTGCCTTGCCCCAGACATTGGCTGCAATCACGATACCCTTCTCCGCCGCTATCAGCCTGAAACCACTGATGATGAACTCCCTCAGCAGTATGACTATCAGCACCCATGGAGACAGCCGCTGCATATATACGAAGCAGACCAGCGCGGAGTTGACCAGTATCTTGTCCGCGAGAGGATCCATGAACTTGCCGAAATCCGTGATCATATCGCGGCTTCTGGCAAGATATCCGTCCAGCGTATCGGTCAGCGATGCTATGACAAATATCGCCAGCGCGACTGTGTTCCATATACCGCTCCCGCCTCCTGCAAGCAGCGCCGCCGCAAAGAAGGGAACCATCACGCAGCGTGATAATGTGAGCTTGTTGCAAATATTCATGGCTGTTTTCCTTAATATCCTGCGCAGTTCGCATAGCTCGCGACAGCAGAACTCAGAGCTCAATTCCGATCAGGTCGTACTCCGAGGATCCGGTGATCTTCACCTTCACGATCACTCCGCTCTCGTGGCGCCTGTCAGTCTCGACAAATACATATCCGTCGATATCGGGCGCGTCCATATAGGATCTGCCCACATAGCAGTTCTCCTCCGGCAGGCGTCCCTCTATCATAACATCCAGCACCCGTCCTGTCACGCCCTCGAGATGCTCTGTCGATATCCTCTGCTGGAGCGTCATGAGATCATCCCTGCGCGCCTCCTTCACCTCCTGAGCTATCTGATCGGGAAAGTCTGCGGCGGGAGTGCCGTCCTCTCTGGAATAGGGGAATACGCCGAGCTTTTCAAATCTCGACTTCTCCACGAAGTCCATGAGTATCTGATGATCCTCCTCGGTCTCACCGGGGAATCCCGTGATCAGCGTCGTCCTGAGCGTGATATCCGGCATCGCTGCCCTGAGCCTTGCGATGACCGACTCCAGATCTGCGCGATTCGTGAGCCTTCCCATGCGCTTCAGTATACGATCCGACGCATGCTGTATAGGCATATCTATGTAGTGCAGCACCTTCGGTGTCGTCGCCATCGTCTCTATGAGCTCATCGGTGATCTCTTCGGGATATGCATACAGCAGGCGTATCCACTCTATGCCCTCTATGGCGCTCAGCTCTCTCAGCAGCGCCGGCAGCATCTTCCTGCCGTAGAGATCCGTCCCGTACAGCGTCGTCTCCTGCGCTACCAGTATCAGCTCCCTGACCCCCTCAGCCGCCAGCATACGCGCCTGTGCCAGCAGATCCTCCATCGGATAGCTCCTGTACGCTCCGCGCAGCTTGGGGATAATGCAGTATGTGCAATGCTTGCCGCAGCCCTCTGCTATCTTCAGGTAGGCATACCATCCCGGAGTGGACAGCATCCTCTGCTCCGGCGCTGCCGAATTGATCTCGTCCTGCATCTCCTTCATAGTCATCACGCGGTCTACCTCCGGAATCTCCTGCGGTATCTCGTCGCGATAGCGCTCTGCCATGCATCCGACCACGATTAGTTCCTTCAGGTGCCCGGTATGCTTGTACTCGGCCACGCGCAGCAGCGTCTGCACGCTCTCCTCCTGCGCGTCGAGTATGAAGCAGCAGGTATTGACTATGATGACATCAGCGTCCTCCTCGTCATCCGTGAACTCGTACCTGTCTCTGAGAAGTCCCATCATCATCTCGGAATCGACCAGGTTTTTGTCGCATCCGAGGGATATCATACACAGCTTCATATTGCCATTCTCCTGCTTGCTCAAATTTCTCTTTTACCACATCTATCCTGTCGCGCTGATGATCGGCCTCTCTGGCACCATGTCGCTTATATGCACGAGTCCGGTCACAAAATCACCCTGATAGCTTTCACTGCTCTACACGCGGTCAGGTTCGCTCCTTCTCGCCGATACTGCGGTAGTACTCCTTTTTGTCCTCGTACATACGCCTGTCGGCAAGCGCGACCAGCCCCTGCGCATCCTGCTCGGGATGATCATCCGATATCACGCAGCCCACCGAGGCATTGGCCTTATCCGACAGTATACCGTGCCACTCCCCCAGCGTCCTCTTGATATGCTCTGTGGCCGCAGCCGCGCCGTCTCTGTCAAGATGTGCGAAGCAGACAAACTCATCGCCTCCCGTCCGGTAGCACCTGCCGCAGTCCTTGAATGTGGCATCAAGACACTGTGCCACGGCTCGTATCACCTCATCGCCTGCGGAGTGTCCGAACTCGTCATTTATGGTCTTGAGCCCGTTTATATCCGTCATAAATACAGCCAGACCTTCGGGCAGACCGTCCTTTTCGTAGCTCTCCAGTGCCTCTATATAAGCATGGCGGCTGTATATCTCAGTCATGGCGTCGATCTCCAGCATACGCTTTCTCATATCCAGCTCGTCTTCCATCGCCATCTGGCTGAACTCGTTGAAATGTACAAAAAGCATCACAGAGCACAGCGTCATGCCGATATAGATCGTCTTGACCTGAACCATGAACATCTGCATCAGTATGCTCACGCACATCATCGCAAGAATCATGGACAGCGATGTCTCATTTTGCTTTTTGAAGTGCTTGCCGTGACGTATAAATTCCATATATCCGAACAGTGCGGAATAGATATATATCACCACATATATCCAGTAAAGAGGTCCGCGCTGATATACATTGTCGGCGTCAATATAGAATGTCCAGCCCGTATAGAGCGATGCCAGCTGAAGCAGAATATTAAATGCCATGACGGCACCGGCCGTCCTGTACGGACGCTCCGCTCTCGACACCTGCATCGCAAAGCATATGCCTGCCATGGGCGTAGCGGTATAGTCGAGCAGCTTCATGGCGGCATGCAGCCACCTCAGGCTGTTCGGTGCATGATTGAGAAATACCCCGCCCCACTCTCCGATGCCGGACAGCATGACAAAGAGATATGTCAGGTAAAATGTATGTTTTGTTTTCTTGTCAAATCTGTTATTCTCGCTTACCAGCCGCGCCTGTATGCACAGTGCCGCCGTGCAGAGAAAAAAGATCGCAGAATATGAAATCAGCATAATACCGCCCGTGCTATGTCGTGTATTTTAAATCGCCCGCTTCTGAGGCTCAAAACATCTGACCCCAGTATCGTGCCTCGCCTAGTATATAACATCCGCAGGCAACTTAACAGCACAATCCGCCGATTTCGCCCTGTTTGCATTGCTCTAAAAAGGCTATTTTGCGGCATTTTGCTTCAAAAATGTTCTGACAAGCACCCGGCCTCCCGTGAGCATAAATGTCACCGCTCCGCTTTCTGCAGTATGCAGGAGCTGCGCTCCGCTGCCTTCAAGGCGCTCTACCACTTCGTCATGCGGATGGCCGTATGCATTGCCCTTTTTATATGACAGCACCGCCCATGACGGCTGCAACGCATCGATCAGCTCGGATGAGCTGGATGTTCGCGAACCGTGATGACCGCACTTGAGAATGTCTATATTCTCTTTTATCGCCGTAAGCTCCGTCGCTGCACACCTTTCACACACATTTTCAGATACTGTATCATATCCGGATCTGTCCTCATATTCATATTGTGTTTCACTCCTTATGGTTGAGACATTCCCGCTCTCAGAGATACTCCCGTTCCCCGCTCCCGTCCTGCTCCATGCTTCTATCCCGTTCCCGGCGAGTATCTCGCGCTCCGCCTCCTGCCCGGCATCTCCCGCCAGATATGCGCTGACATCTCCGACTCTCAGCAGCAGCACCAGACTCTCGTTATTCATATCATCCGTACCCACCTCCTCAGTCGGCCACAGGCAGGTAACAGTCGCACCCTCGTCGCCTATACTGATAATATCTCCGCATTTCAGATATACCAGATCTGCGCCTGCCTGCTCCGCCTCTGCCACCAGCTCGGCATATGCCGGATCGATGATCGCCTGAACCGGCAGATACATACTTCCGATGCTTATATCACTCTCTGTCAGCAGATACCTTATGCCGTTTATATGATCCGCATCCGCGTGCGTCACAAAGACACGATCCAGAACGGCGGCTCGCGAGCTTTTCAGGAAAGGCTCCAGCGTATACCTTCCCATGGATTTTGACGACGAGCTGCCCGCGTCCACCAGCATATGCTCATCGCCTATATGCAGATATATCCCGTCGCCCTGCCCTACATCAAGGAATGTGATGCTGTCCGAGCTTTTCAAAGGAGTAAGCGATGTGAGCAGCGCCGTCAGAAGCACCGCAGGCCTTCCGAGCAGTATGGTTCGCCCCGGCAGTCCTGAAAGCAGTGTGCACAGCCATTTGAAGAAATGCAGCAGATAATGTGCCGTACCACCTGCCGCAGGAAGCACAAGCGCGGCAAGCCCCGACCAGACCACATATGTCATGAGCGGTATCACTATAAGATTCAGGAATATCCCGTATGTCGAGATTTCAAAGAAATATGCGCTTGCAATCGGCAGCGTGACCAGCTGTATACACAGGCTCACTATCAGAGAGCTGATTATACTATTTTTGATATTGTACCTTTTTATGATATAGGACGCGGGGCCTCCGATTGCCGCGATAGCGCCGAATGAGAGCAGAAAGCTGCATCCGAACAGCTCAAACGGTCTGCACAGCACGATGCATACAGCTGCCACGGAGGCGGCGCTCAGCAGATCATAACTGCGGCCGCTCACCCCGGCGATAAACATCATTATCATCATAAATACTGCCCGCACCGTACTCACCGACGAGCCTGTGAGCATACTGTAAAGCACCAGAAATACCGCCGAGCATATCCCGGCTATGCAGTCCGGCAGTAGAAATGTTCCGTTCTGCGGGACGCCGAGGATCTCCTCCGGTTTGCGCCGATTCAGGAAAAATGCCCTGTACAGCCTTTTCACTGCCTTGTGAATATGCCGGTACAGGCTCATCCCTATGATGGATACATGAAGTCCGGATATGGCAAGAAGATGCGCTATGCCGTTGCTTTTATACATTTCATACAGCTCATCGCTCATCAGACTTTTGTCTCCGAGCAGCGCCGCCCGGAGAAATGCCGCATCGTCCTCGGCATCCTCACTTCCGAAAGCAGAGCTGAGACGCTCCAGCAAGCATGATCTCAGCTCATATATTCTCTGTCCAAAAAAGGAAATGCGACTGTCAATCACTCTGTATTCTCTGGCATAGAGCCTGTGCGTGATGCCGGATGCCATGCCCGAAGCGGCATAGTCCCACTCACCCGGATTGCGCGGCGCGGCTATCCTCGACATCTGCCCGGTGAACTCCGCGATATTGCCGATGCTCAGATCAGATATATCGTCACAATATATATTCACCTGACCCGATCTGATGAGATATCCCTCGCTCCGTGGTACGATGCTTTCGACCTCACATCTCCATGTGCAGCTCTTTGATCCGGACAGCTCGTCCAGATAGTCTGTCTGTGTCAGCAAACGACGCGGCACAGAGGAAGAGGCCTCCGTCTCTCTCTGTTCGTAGAGATGCCGCTCCGCTATCATCCGAATATTTCCCAGTGTCACACATATCAGAAGCAGCATCATATACGGCGCGTACTTGTACCGCAGTATGCCGCTCAGACGGGCGCTACTCTTATATACATTATGTATATCCGTGCCTTGCTCAGCTGCGCCCTGCATAGGCACACCCCGCATGGTAGCACGCCTCATAGCCGTACCATGCATAGCAGTAACCTTCGTAGTTATGCTCTGTGCAGCCTCGCTTCGCACAGACGCACCTCGAGTGTCAGTACCCCGAGCGTGCACATCACTCACAGCCACACACTGCACAGTCGTGCTCCGCACAG
>CAVJQN010000034.1:0-5238 GCA_963651635.1 Agathobacter sp. | reverse complement strand
CAGCAGAGACAGCACTATCTCCGTATGCTCTCTCTTGATATTCTCCATAACATCAGGAGGGTGCACCTCGTATCCGACGAACATCCCCGCATGCGAGTTCAGATTCTCGTACATCGATACTATCTGCGAATTATCGGTGCTTTTCACTATCAGGCTGTGCAGCATCCTGTCACATGGTATCGTAGCATAGTAGTTTTCCTGCGTGAAATCTCTGATGCACACAGATATGACATCATTGCATTCCTGGAGGCTGTCGCTGAGCGCCCTTGCGTAGGTACTGTCCTCTCTAACCTTTTGTATCGCGCTCCTTCCGCAGAAAAGCTCGATCATAAGTCTAGCCTCCAGCACATTCTTCATATCCTCAAAGCTGAATGTTCTGACCATGATCCCGCACTTGGGAACAGTTACGAGCAGTCCGGCTGCGACCAGCTGGTTCATTGCCTGCTTGACAGGTGTTTCGCTGGCTCCGAACTCCTCGCACAGCCTCCTCACGGCCAGATGCTCCCCCTGCCTGTATTCGTGTCTTTCTATCTTTTTTCTTATCTTTTCGGCTATCTCATTGGCCAGCAGATCCACTTTCCGTACCGCCTTCTTTGCTGTGTATGCATTTTAAGACCTCACAGCATATTTTTCAATCTTGTCCCAGTCTATCTCTATACCGAGTCCGTCTCCCTGCGGTACATAAAAGTTCATCTGCCCGTCGGCCTCTACGGGCGCTTTCAGCAACTCTGACTTCAGCGGGTTTTCATTTTCCTCGGACTCGATACGCTCACTGTTCTCCATCGCCGCTGCCATATGCAGACTTGCGGCAAAGAGCACGGCAGATCCGAAACAGTGGAGTGATATCTTCCTGCTTGCCGACCCTGCCATATCTCCGATCCTTCTCACCTCTGAAAATCCGCCTGCCCATCCCAGATCCGGCTGTACTATATCGATAGCTCCGGCTCTCAGCATATTGTTGAAATTGGCTGAGCCCTGCTGTGTCTCGCATCCGACTATCTGCAGCTGCGGCAGACTCTCCGCCAGCGTACGGTAGCCGTCGATATCCTCAAAGGGGATGGGTTCCTCCAGCCACTCCACGCCCAGCCGCACCAGCTCCTGTGCGCGGCCTACCGCCATGCTCATATCCCAAGAGGCATTGGTATCTACTGCCAGCAGGCCGGAGCCGATTATCGACTTGACTCGCTCTATCCTCCGGTAGTCCTCCTCCTGCGTCACCGCGGCGTCCTGTACAGCCATATATCCCAGAGGTGCACCCGGACGATCCATCACCCGCCCTATCTTGATCTTCACATCTCGGTAGCCTTGATTCATATAGCCTTCGATCTCAGCGCACAGATCGTCCACGCTCTTGCCCGGAGCATAAAAGCCTCCGCTGGCATATGACGGCACACGATCCGCATACGCCCCCAGCAGCCTTGATACCGGCATATGCGCGGCCTTGCCCAGCAGATCCCACAACGCTATATCCACGCCCGATATGACACCCATGGTCATACTCCGACGTCCGTTTGCTATGGTGCGCCAGTACATGGTGTGCCATAGGCGTTCGATCTGCATCGGATCCTGCCCTGCCAGTATCGGCTCGATCTGACACCTCAGTACAGCCTCCATCGCGTCCATCGGGGCTCCGTAGGTAAATGCCTCTCCTATGCCGGATATCCCTGTGTCTGTATCGATTCTGATGAGATATGCCTGCCGCGCCGTCGATGTCGACAGCGCGTCGCTGATTTGCGGGCAGGCACATCTTAGCTTGATTCCTTTTACTGCAGTTATCTTCATATATCTCCTGTCCTTTGCTCTATACGGACATACCCAGCACCGTCGGCAGCCACAGGCTCAGCCCCGGTATAAATGTCACCAGAAGCAGAGCTATCAGCAGCGCGCCCATCCATGGTATCAGCGCCCTGGCGAACCTGCCGACCGAGATATTGCCTATCTTGCTCACTACAAACAGCACCAGACCAAAGGGCGGCGTCAGCAGACCGATCATGAGATTGAGCACCATCACGATGCCGAACTGCGTCAGATTGACATCAAATACCTTCAGCAGAGGCATGATTAGCGGAACTACTATCGTGATAGCCGATGCCGTCTCCAAAAAGCAGCCTATAATCAGCAGGAAGATATTGATGATGATCAGCAGCATTGCCTTGCTGTGCACCACCGAGGTCATAGCCGTCAGCACCATCTGCGGCACCTTGGCTCTCGTGACCACGTATCCGAAGAATGTCGCTCCTGCGATGATAAGCGCTATCGTGACTGCATCGCGCACTGTCTCCTTGAGCAGAGATATAAACTTGTGCAGTGTCAGCTCCTTGTATACGATCACGTCAAGGAACAGACTGTAAAGCACTACGATAGCTGCGCTCTCCGTGGGTGTGAACACTCCTCCGTAGATGCCGACCAGCAGTATCGCCGGAGCCATAAGCGGCAGGAAGCCATCCTTGAGTGCGTGAGCAAATTCGCGTCCCGTAGGGAACTTCGTCTTAGGATAATGTCTGATAACCGCGTAGATCGTCACCAACGCCATCATGATGACAGCCATCACCAGACCCGGCAGTATCCCGGCCATGAACAGCGCTCCTACCGATGCCCCCGATACCGTCGCATATACGACCAGCGGGATACTCGGCGGGATGATCGGTCCCAGCGTCGATGATGTCGCCGTCACGCAGCAGGAAAATTCATTATCAAAGCCGTTTTCGTTCATGGCCTGTATCTCGATGGTTCCGAGTCCTCCCGCGTCAGATACGGCAGTTCCCGACATTCCCGCAAATATAACCGATGCTAGGACGTTGACATGACCCAGACCTCCCGGGAGCCATCCTACGACTGTCATACAGAAGGCAAAGAGCTTTTTCGTGATGCCGCCTGTATTCATCAGCTTCGCCGCCAGCAGAAACAGCGGTATCGAAAGCAATGTAAATGAGTTCGTTCCGGTGTACAGATACTGGCTGATGATACCCCACTTCACGCCGGAGGTCGCCGCCATCATCGCAACACCCGCCATCACCATGCTGATATAGACAGGAACCTTCAGGAGGAACAGTATCAGCATACTGGCTATGATCAAGAGTACTGTAGTATTCATATTCCGATATCCATCTCCTTTGCTTCCTTGATAGCCTGCGCCTTCTCGGCCTCATTCATATCATATATCTGGCTCTCGCCCCGTATAGTGCGCAACAGCTTCCAGACACATGCGATAAACAGACAGACAAAGGATACGGCAAATGCACAGTACAGCCAGTTCATCTTGATCCACGTCATCGAAACTGCCGTGACTCCGACATTGGTCTTGATGATGACCGTCTCACTGTACAGTGCAAACAGACAAAATACCGCCATGATGACATATGCGATGATATCCACTACCCTGCGCACATGCGTCGGCAGTAGGTTGACAACCATATCCACGCATATATCCGCTCCCTCTACCATACACAGAGGAGCCGCAAGAAATATCATTACGCTAAAGCATAGTCTGGCCAGCTCCTCGGTGAAGTTCTGTCCTATCGTCAGGAGCCTGCAGCCTATCTGGATCACCATGCACCCCAGAATCACCAGCATCAGAGCCACACATATGGCCTCTATGACCTTCAGATAGGTTTTGAATATTTTACTAAGCATAGTCCTCCTTTTAGGTCGCCCCGTCCGGTCTCATCACTTCACGTAGCTCATCACCTCATCATATGTCGTGACATTCCACTTGCCTGCGAACTGCTTGTCATAGTAGTCCCTGAGTGCCTCATGGAACACATTTCTGTCAACCTGTACAAATGTCGTACCGCCGCTGATACACTCCTGCTTGTACTGCTCACGGCTGTCTGCGGAAAGCCGATTGGCATATTCCAGAGCCTCATCCGCACATGCCTGCAGTATCTGCTGCTGTGCCGGTGTCAATGTCTCAAACTTCGCCTTGTTGATATAAAGCCCTACGAACTCAAATACATGATCCGTCTCAGCCAGATATTTCTGCACCTCGTAGAGCTTGAGTGTATACATCTGCTCGTATCCGCCCTCGCACGCCTCGGCCACCTTGGTCTGCAGTGCGGTGTACAGCTCACTCATAGCTACCTGTGTCGGGCTCGCTCCCAGTGCCGACCATGTATCTACATATACTGTCATGCCCGGAAGCCTGAGCTTCAGTCCGGTCACGTCCTCGGGCTTTTGCACCTCGGTATTGGACGCCAGCTCTCTGATATCTCTCTCGTGAAAGCCCAGCGTGATAAATCCGTTTTCCTCATATCTCTGCTTGAGCTTGTCTCCGATACCTCCGTCCAATATCGCATTGACATGATCCCAGCTCTGCATCAAAAACGGCGCGTCGAGGAAAGTATACTCAGGCGCGTACAGATCAAGACCTTCCAGACCCGACATGGTCATGTCCAGATCTCCGTTAGCTACGGAGGCGTAATTGTCAGATGCGTTGCCCAGAGTTCCGTCGGTGAAAAGACTGATCTCTATGCTTCCGCCTGATTTTTCCGCTACATCGTCCACAAATTTCTGCAATGCCTTGCCCGCGGGCGCATCCGCCGCATATGCAGTCGCCAGATCCATCATCACTTTGGGATCGCCGGAGGCATCCGGCAGCTCGGTTCCGGACGCAGACTGAGCCTCGGTACCGGCAGCATCGGTCTGCTGTGCGGTGGTCTCAGCCTGAGCAGCCGCAGTCTGGGCTGCTGTCGTCTGCGAGGATGTCGAAGAAGAGCCTCCGCAGGCAGTCAGTCCCATTATCATGACACAAGACAATGCAGCAGCAATCGCTTTCTTTTTCATGTTTACCTCCTGAAATTTGACCTCGTTTGATTGCGACCATAAATTAGGTCTAATTCTTGTTTCTTTAAGAGTACATCAGGAGTTTGTATTTGCATATTGGCAATTTATTTTATATTTTGCCGTGTTACATTGGCTATATTTTATAATTCAGGATTTATATGCACCGATTATTAGGTCTGATTTGGATATGGATTCGCCGAATATAATTGCTCATTGCGCACATCAATTTCCGCCGGTTTGAACAGCTCCATATCTTTGAAAATGAGATCTGCGACAAGTGCCGCCAAGGCCGCATTCACATAAGGATGAAAGGCGGACAAGCGACATTTCGTGAGATTTCGTGAGATTTCGGATTACACTTTTCGGATTGAAGACATAGGGAATCAAGGCTACAATAATGTGCAGACGCAAAGTATACTATCGGAAGGGGCGTATATATGCCGAAAGTATTGGAAG
>CAVJQN010000033.1:0-14876 GCA_963651635.1 Agathobacter sp. | reverse complement strand
CATCATCATCAGCAGCAGCATCATCAGCAGCTCCGCCATACCCGCACAGATCCTCGCGGATATACAGCGTGAGGTCGTATTCGTTCAGCCTCGTCTCCGGGTCGTATGTATTCTCCCATATGAAACTCCCCTCATCGCGGTTTTCTGCCACCACCTCGGGGATGCTCCCGTACTTATGACAGGTATTGCAGTCAAATATGAATATGCCGCCGGGATCCAGATAGTTGTTCACCAGCGAGAACACCCGCGTCAGATCCTCTATGTCAGTCAGATAGTTGATGCTGTCGCATCTGCTGACAAATGCCGCACACGTGCCGTACAGCTCGAACTCCCGCATATCCTGACACAGATACAGTATATTATATCCGCTCTCCTCGCGCTTCTCCTGCGCCTCCTGCAGCATCTCATAAGAGATATCTATGCCTATCATGTCATATCCGCATGCTGCCAGCCGTCCTGTCATCGCGCCCGTCCCGCAGCCCAAATCCGCCACTATGCCGTCATTGATGCCGTGACTTTTAAGGATGCGTACAGTCTGCTCACACCATGCGTCATACGGGATATCGTCCATAAAGATGTCATAGACCTGCGAAAATCCGGCATATACGCTCATGCGTTTCTGCCGCAGCAATATTTATATTTCTTGCCGCTGCCGCACGGACAGGGATCATTGCGCCCGATCTTCTTGTCCTTGACTATCGTACCGCTCTTGCGCTGCTCTCTCATGAGCTCCCTGCGTCTGTCCCCCGGCAGGATCGCATTCCACTCCGGCAGCTCATAGAGCCAGTCAGCCTTGGCGCCTACCATGTTCTTATAGAGCAGCTCCGGATCTATATCGAGAGCCACCTCCGTATCCTCTTCCATGGTATCGATGGGATTTTTCGTCCTGAGACTGTCATCTATACCGTCGAGAAAGCCCGTCATGGTCTGTATGTCTGTTCCGTACTTCTCGGCAAGCTGCGCCACCGTGCCCTTCTCGACCTTGGTCACGTCTGCTAGGAGCTTCTTGTAGATCCCCTTCTCGACCTCAAAGTAATCATTCCACAGCTTATCGGTGGCATACTTGTCCTGATTGTTCAGATATGCCTTTTTTCTCCAGTCCTCAAGTAATGACATAATACTTCTTCTCCTTAAACATATTAAAATCCCCGGAATGCCGGGCCTTACTGTTTTGACTCCCAGCGCATAGCCAGGTGGGTAACCGCACACATGCTTCTGTCTTCCACGTAGGTTCAGATACGATTATTAAGGCATGACATCCGCATGTAGATATAGGAATCCCATAGATCAAGATGTAGGTTCAAAATGTAGTAAGGTTGTCGTACATCCCAGGGAGGATGCGTCCGCGTACGCAGACGCCCCTTGCACAGGGGAGATTATATCATATTCCGGCAGCTTGTAAAATGCCGTTTCAGCGTCTGAACAGCGTCTGCATGATGCCGCGTCCGAGCTGAGCGCCTATATTGCCTCCGAGCTTCTTGCCGAACTTGCCTCCGGCCAGACTTCCCACGACATTGCCCACCTCACGTCCGATGGTTCCTGCCGCGCTCTGCGCCACCTTGGAGGACGCCGACCTTACGGCCTTGTCCATCTTCTCGGACTCCTTGTCCGCCGCCTTCTGCGCAGCAGCCGCCTTGTCGGCCTCGGCCTGTGCCTTCTGCTCCTCCTCGCCCTTTCTCATCAGGAACTCATATGCGGAGTCTCTGTCCTGCATCTCACTGCCGTACTTGCCGCGGAGGCTATCGGTCGCTATGACCTGATTGCGCATATTGTCATCTATCGGGCCCATCTTGGACTGGGGCGGGAGTACCTTGGCCTTTTTAACCATCGCGGGCGAGCCGTCCTCCTGCAAAAATGAGACTACCGCCTCTGCGGTGCCCAGCTCCTGTATCGCATCATATGTGGAAAAATCGGGATTTTCACGGAAGCTGTCCGCTGCCGCCCTGATGCCCTTTTTCTCCGTCGGTGTATATGCTCTGAGCGCATGCTGCACCTTGTTGCCGAGCTGCGCCAGCACTCCGCCGGGTATATCGCTGGGATTTTGCGTGACGAAGTACACGCCCACGCCCTTGGATCGCACGAGCTTGACGACCTGCTCGATCTTCTGCAGCAGTACCTTGGGTGCGCTGTCAAAGAGCAGATGCGCCTCGTCAAAGAAAAATACCAGCCTAGGCTTCTCCGGATCGCCCACCTCCGGCATCACCTCAAAGAGCTCTGAGAGCATCCACAGCAGAAATGTCGAATACATCGTGCCGTCATTGATGAGACTCTGGGAATCAAGGATATTGATATATCCCCTTCCGTCGTCCGCCGTCGTGATCCAGTCGTTGATATCCAGCGCCGGCTCCCCGAAGAATATGGACGCGCCCTTGTCCTCGATGGCTACGATGGCTCTGATGATCGCCGCCACGGAGTTTTTGGCCACCGCGCCGTAGTCCGCCTTGTACTTGTCCTGATTGTCGGCGACATAGTTGAGAGCCGCCTTCAGGTCCTTTGTATCTATGAGCAGCAGTCCCTCATCGTCGCATATCTTGAATACTATCGCCAGTATATCCGTCTGTATCTGGTTGAGATCGAGAAGCCTCGCCAGCAGCTCGGAGCCGAACTCCGTGACGGTGGTTCTAAGCGGCAGTCCCTTCTGTGCGAATATATCCCAGAATCTGGTCGGATAGCTCTTGTATGTAAAGCCCATATCCGCCAGATGGAACTTCTCGATGCGTGTGCGCATATCCTCGCTGTCTATGCCGTTCATGCACATGCCCGCGAGGTCGCCCTTCACATCCGCGAGAAATACCGGAACGCCTGCATCCGAGAACGCCTCCGCCATGACCTTGAGCGTGATGGTCTTTCCTGTACCCGTAGCCCCGGCTATGAGTCCGTGCCTGTTCGCCATCTTCAAAAGAATAGACAGATTTTCCCCGTCCGACTGAGCTACCGTGATAGAGTTGTTGTAATACACATCGAGTCCTTTCTGCTTCATACGAGCTTCATGGTTGCTTATTTTGCGTATTTCTTCATCATCATCGCATGCCTCTGCGCAAGCTCAGATGCGGCCGCCATCTTGTCTATGATCCTCCTGACTAGCAGATCCAGCTCCCGTCCCTCAGTATAGTCCGCCTTTGCGACATAGTCCACACGCCCCGTCTGCAGGAGCTTGCTGCTGACATCGCTGTTATTTTTCTGATAGACGGCGATGGAGGAGCCTCCGTTGACCTTCACCAGCTTCATGCAGGGCACGTCCGTCATCCCGTCTCCGATATATATCATGTTGCGGAATGGCACCGGGCGTCTGTCCTCCTCGACATATTCATTGACACCCATATTGTCCGACGGATCGAGGCATCCTTTGTTGATGCGGAAGAGAAACTGTGTCTTGTTCGTATAATTGACCGCCACCTTGGGCCAGTCCGGCACGCCGTTCTCGTCATAATGGAACTCGCAGGCGTATATCTCCTTGAAGTATCCGCCTATGCTGCTGCCCTGTATGATTTCCTTGAGACCCGAGGAGATAATATAGTGCTCGACTGTGACGCCGCTTTGCTCCCCGTATGCATTGATGCGCTCAAACCACTCCTGCACGCCCGGAAACAGCTTTACGTGCCTGCCTGCTTCCCTGAAGACCTGCTGATTGACCGGCAGACGCTTGTCACCCGACTTTCGTACCATGAGATACATATAGGTGAGTATACCGTCCATCTTCTCCTCTCTGGAGAGGCGGTTCGACTCCTTCCAGAATGCCTCCGCGGACTCATCGAGGCTTGGGATAAAGGTATATTCCTGCATATCCTTGGTGCAGAGTGTCTTGTCAAAGTCGTACATTATGGCGATTATCGGATTGCGCTGCTGCATACTGCCCTCCCAAAAGACTCGTGGCTGCTTCGTCTCGGCTATCATAGCATGATATCGGTTTGCTCGTAAACCATCCACAATACACGGCGGTTCGCCGTTTCCACTCTGCCGTCGCGCTTTGCGCTCGGCAATCGTGGACGGCTATCGCATGGCTCCTCGTAAACCGTCCTCACTTCGCCTACGGCTCGTGACGACGGAACTCGGAGCTCAAAAGAGCCCGGCTTGCGCCGGGCTCCGCTTGATGATCTCTATTAAGCAACAACAGTTACATTAACTGCCTGAATACCTCTGTTGCCCTCTGTTGTATCGAAAGTCACCTTCTGGCCATCCTCCAGAGTCTTGTAGCCCTCTGCGTTGATCCCTGAGAAGTGAACGAAAATCTCCGAACCATCAGCATCATCCGTGATGAAACCATAACCCTTAGTTGCGTTGAACCACTTAACTGTACCGTTGTGCATTATGGTACCTCCATAAAAATATAAACCGCGGGTTTGCGATATGCCCTGCGCATCCGCAATCCAGTTGATACAATTCGCAAGTATAGACTCATGACTCTGAAAAGTCAAGCGTGTCATTGGCGGCTAATAAGCCCCCCTGCGCCATTTTCAGGCAATATCGCCCTCACGCTCTCCCTGTCCTTCATGAGCTGCTCCCTGAGCTCGTCAAGCGATGCAAACCGCCTCTCCGGCCGCAGATATTTCACAAAATAAAGCGTTATTGCCCTCCCGTACAGCTCCTCATACGGCAGATCGAGTATATATGTCTCTATCCTGCGCCTGTGGTGCATGGGATCGTCCTTTACCGTGGGATTGCCGCCGATATTGGTCATCCCCGCATATACCTTCGGGTTGCCCTCGATCCTCACATATGTGGCATAGACACCGCTTTTCGGCAGCAGCATATGCTCCTGCGGATATATATTGGCGGTGGGATTGTCCAGCCTTGACGTGCCTACACGATTGCCCGGACGCACGATATCATGTATCGTATAGTACTCTCCCAGCAGACGCGCCGCCGTTTCCACATCGCCCTCTGCCAGTACCTGCCTGATGGACGTGGAGCTGATCTCATCGCCCTTTGCAGACCTTAGCTTGTCCAGTATATATACCTCATATCCGTATACATCGGCATATCGGCGCAGCAGCGCGGCATCCCCGGATCTGTTATGTCCGAATGTGCAGTCAGTCCCGGCGACGATCGCCCGCATATGCATCCTTCCGACCAGTATATCCCGGATAAATGCATCCCCCTCGATATCGGCAGCGCTTTGAAACGGTATCAGCGCCAGATAGTCAAAGCCCTCCTGCTCGAACTTCTCCAGTCTGCCCTGCTCGTCATCTATCGTATCCTTCATCAGTGAGAAGGAAAATGCAGCCATCTTAAGGCCTCTTTCCTCCTTCAGCTGCCGCATCCGGCTCATGATGAGACGATGACCGCGATGAGCGCCATCGAACTTGCCGATGGCGCACACCGTATCCTCTTCTGTATGCAGTTCATCAAGAGAACGAAATATCTTCAAGTTCTGCCTGCTCAGTCGTTTTGCTTACTGCGTATCATGGAGCGCTTGCGCAGCATGGAATCAAGTATCTTCTTGCGTACTCTCAGAGTCTTGGGCGTGACCTCAAGCAGCTCGTCCGTATCGATGAACTCCAGATACTGCTCCAGACTCATGATCTTGGGCGGCACCAGACGCAGCGCATCATCCGCGCTGGAGGAACGGGTATTGGTCAGCTTCTTGGTCTTGCATACATTGACCTCCACGTCCTCTGCCTTGCCCGTCTCTCCGATGACCATGCCGGCATATACCTTCACTCCCGGTCCTATGAAGAGATTGCCCCTCTCCTGCGCATTGAACAGGCCGTAGGTGATGGACTCGCCGCTCTCAAAGGCGATGATGGAGCCGTTGTGGCGGTAGAACATATCACCCTTGTACGGTGCGTAGCCCTCGAACTCGGTGTTGAGTATGCCCTCTCCCTTGGTATCCGTCATGAACTCGCCGCGATAGCCTATCAGACCTCTTGACGGGATGAGGAACTCCAGACGGGTATTGTTGCCGTGGATGGGGGTCATGCCCTGAAGCTCACCCTTGCGCTCGGAGAGCTTGGAGATGACAGAGCCCGAGAACTCGTCGGGTACGTCCACATATGCCTTCTCCATCGGCTCCAGCTTCTTGCCGTTCTCGTCATATTTGTAGATGACCTCAGCCTTGCTCACTGCAAACTCATATCCCTCGCGGCGCATGTTCTCTATCAGCACGGACAGATGCAGCTCGCCTCGCCCTGAGACCTTGAGCGTATCGGGTGAGTCCGTGTCCTCCACACGCAGCGATACATCGGTATTGAGCTCGCGGTAGAGGCGCTCGCGGATATGCCTTGACGTGACCCACTTGCCCTCCTGCCCTGCCAGCGGAGAGTCATTGACCATGAAATACATGGAGATGGTCGGCTCGGATATCTTCTGGAACGGTATCGCCACCGGATTCTCCGGCGACGTGATCGTATCTCCTATATGCAGATCCGTGATGCCGGATACGGCGACGATAGAGCCGATGCCCGCTTCCTTTACCTCCACGCGGTCAAGTCCCTGAAACTCATAGAGTTTGCCTATCCTGATCCTGCGGAGCTTATCCGGCTCGTGATGGTTGACTATGGCGCACTCCTCGCCTACGCGGATGAAGCCGTTGTCCACCTTGCCCACACCGATACGTCCTACATATTCATTGTAGTCGATCGTGCTGATAAGCAGCCGGAGATTGCCATCCGGGTCGCCCGACGGTGCCGGGATATTCTCGATAATTGCGTCAAAGAGCGGCGACATATCCATGTTGTCATCGTCCAGACTGCGGCGCGCCCATCCGCTCCTCGCGCTTGCGTAGATAAACGGGCACTCAAGCTGACGGTCGCTGGCATTGAGATCCATCAGCAGCTCCAGCACCTCGTCCTCGACCTCCGAGCAGCGTGCCTCCGGTCTGTCGCACTTGTTGATGCAGCATACAACGTCCAGATCCAGCTCCAGCGCCTTCTTCAGGACGAACTTGGTCTGGGACATGACACCCTCTGCCGCATCGACGACCAGTATGACGCCGTTGACCATCTTGAGCACACGCTCCACCTCGCCGCCGAAATCGGCATGTCCGGGCGTATCGATGATGTTGATCTTCGTGCCCTTGTAGTTGACGGCGGTATTTTTAGAGAGTATGGTGATGCCCCTCTCACGCTCTATATCATTGGAGTCCATGACACGATCCACGACCTCCTGATGCTCGTGGAATGTGCCGCTCTGGCGCAGCAGCTGATCCACCAGCGTGGTCTTGCCGTGATCGACATGGGCTATGATTGCTACATTTCTGATTCTGTCATTTGTGATCTGCATAAAGCTCCGTTTCCTTTGTTGCACTTATAGTATCTGCGGTTTGTCCTTGACTATAATATATTTTGCTTTCGCAATGTCAAGGCTTTTTGCGCGTCCGGCACTGATGCTCACCATGTCCGCCGCTGTTTTCTCCGCATCCTGCTCCCTTACCAACAGGCTGAGCGTCACCTCCTGCCCGAACTCCTGATTCATCAGATAAAATGCTCCCGACTCACTCATGTGTGTCAGCCGCCCGTACAGATCGTAACTGATGCTGTATCTCATCAGCACCCCGTCCGTGACCTCGGCACTCTCGCAGTCCTCCAGTGCGTTCTTTAGGGCTCCCGAGTAGGCGCGCACCAGACCTCCCGTACCCAGCAGCGTGCCTCCGAAGTATCTCGTGACGACGGCACAGACATCCGTCAGTCCTCTGCCCTCCAGCATATCCATCATGGGCTTGCCTGCGGTCTGTGACGGCTCTCCGTCATCCGACGAGCGCTTTACAGCTCCGCCGTCCAGTATATATGCGTAGCAATGATGCCTCGCGTCGTAGTATTTTTTCCGCACGGACTCTATGAAAGCTGCCGCCTCCTCCTCGGTATGCACCGGGACGACATCCGCGATGAACTCGGAGGCCTTTTCCACCAGTCTCCCGGTACCGCCGCGTGTGATTATATAGTTTGCTTCGCTCATGGTGATACTTCCTGTTGAATAATATTGACGCAAACTTGCGTCGGCTCTCTGACTTTGATTTGCTTGGTATCATAGCATGTTTATAGAAGTTTTTGCCGCATTTTGCTATACTTGTGCGGAGCACTTAACGAACCGGCCATGAGCGGCCGGACAGACCGGCGGTTTGCTCAAGAGGGAACTATGGATCTTTCAAGAAGAGGAGCGCGCAGAGAGCTCGCCAGGAGCACGGATGCGGGCTCCCGTATATTAAACAAAATCATACTTATCATACTCAAGCTCACTATGGTCGTACTGGTCATGTGCTGCATCTTCGGCGCAAGTCTGGGCATCGGCCTTATCAAGGGCATCATCGACAATACCCCGGACATCACCGTAGCCAGCATCGCCCCGCTGGGATACTCGACTACCATATACGACTCTGCGGGCAATGTGACCGATACCCTCGTCATGGCAGGCTCCAACAGGCAGGAGGCCACATATGACGAGATACCTCAGGATATGATCAATGCCTTCGTCGCCATAGAGGACTCGCGCTTCTGGCAGCATCACGGCATAGATATGCGCTCCATCCTGCGTGCGGCGGCGGGTATACTGACGGGAGACTCCTCTGCCGGAGGCGGCTCCACCATCACGCAGCAGCTTATCAAAAATAATGTCTTCAACGGCGGACGCGAGAAGGGCTTCGGCGCGAAGCTGGAGCGCAAGTTTCAGGAGCAGTATCTCGCCGTCCAGCTGGAAAAGACGATGGACAAAAAGCTCATCATCACCAACTACCTCAACACGATCAACCTCGGCAGCAATACTCTCGGCGTCAAGGTCGCCGCAAAGCGCTACTTTAACAAGGAGCTCAAGGATCTCACCCTGTCGGAGTGCACTGTTATAGCCGGCATTACCCAGAATCCTTCCAAGCTCAATCCCATCACCGGCGCGGAGCGCAATGCAGAAAAGCGCAAGATCATACTTCAATATATGTATGAGCAGGGATATATCACCAAGGAGCAGCAGGACGAGGCTCTGGCTGATGATGTATACAGCCGCATCGAGAACAACAACACACTCCTGTCCAAGGAGACCTCCAAGGTATATTCATATTTCACCGATGAACTCATAGATCAGGTCATGACAGTGCTTGAGGACGAGCTCGGATATTCGAGCACTCAGGCGCACAATCTCCTCTACAGCGGCGGTCTGTCCATTTATTCGACACAGGATCCCGGGCTGCAGGCGATAGTCGATGAGGAGATCAACGATCCCTCCAACTATGTCAAGTCGCAATATTCTGTGGAATACCGTCTCTCCGTCAAGGACAAGGACGGCGTGACGCGCAATTACTCCGAGTCCAATCTGCGCAAATACTACAGCGAGGTGCTGGGCAGATCCTATGTCTCGCTCTATTCGAGCGAGGAGGAGGCGCGCAGCATCTGCGATGACTTCAAGGCATATATACTTGAGGACGGCGGTGAGCTGATAGGCGAGCGCTTTACGGCGACGCTCCAGCCCGAGGCATCCTTTGTCCTCATCGAGCAGTCCACGGGCTATGTCAAGGCGATCACGGGCGGACGCGGCACCAAGACCGCCTCTCTGACGCTCAACCGCGCCTCGGACTCGCTCAGGCAGCCCGGATCTACCTTCAAGGTGCTGACGGCATTTGCACCGGCAGTGGACGCATGCGGCTCGACGCTCGCCTCGGTATACTACGACGAGCCGTATACCCTTGATGCCAAGAGCTTCCGCAACTGGTACAAGGCGGGATATCTCGGCTGGTCCAATATCCGCGAGGGCATCATCTACTCCATGAATATCGTCGCCGTGCGTACCATGGTCGAGACTGTGACCCCGCAGCTCGGCGTCGAATATGCCAAGCGCTTCGGGATCACCTCTCTCACGGATACAGACTATAATGCAGCCACGGCGCTGGGCGGCATCACCTACGGTGTCAGCAATCTGGAGCTGACATCGGCATTTTCCGTGATAGCCAACGGCGGCAAGCGCAACAAGCCCGTGATGTTCACTGTGATAAAGGATCATGACGGCAAGGTCATCTACCGCAATACTGCTCAGGACGAACGCATCATCAAGGCGTCCACGGCATATCTCATGACGGATGCCATGGCGCAGTCCATGCAGGCCAACAGGAAGTATGCGCGTCAGGGCGTCTCGGTGAACTCGACCAGCGCCGCGGCGCAGCTCGACAGCATGTCCTGCGCGGGCAAGTCCGGTACCACGACCAACAACTATGATATATGGTTCGTCGGATATACGCCCTACTATACCGGCGGTATCTGGGCGGGATATGACAACAACGAGTCCACCCTCTCAGGGCAGACCTCGTTTCATAAGATTATCTGGAAAAAGATCATGGACAGGGTTCATGCCGGACTTGCCGATACTGGCTTTGCAAAGCCTGACAGCATCGTAGAGGCACAGATATGCCGCAAATCGGGCAAGCTCGCCATACCGGGCGTCTGCGACAGCGACCCGAGAGGCAGCGCCGTATATACGGAATATTTCGAGGATGGAACCGTCCCCGAGGAGTACTGCGATCATCATTTTCTGGCGACCATGTGCGCCGATTCGGGACAGTATGCCTCGGACAACTGCCCGAATACGACAGTCGGAGTCTCCGTCAGGGTGCCGGGGATGACCAATATCCCCGCATATGATCCCGATGCGGGACATATGAACGTCCTGCCCAAGGGCTCATCCGTATACAGCTTCAGCACAGACGAACAGACCGATGACTCGGTATATGCCTGCCGAGGCATATGCTCACAGCATACGGGCGGGTCTGTTGTAGAGTCCAATCCGTTCTCGCCGGACGGCATCATCTACGGTCCGGGCTATCAGCCCACGGTCGATGATCAGGACAGGCAGGATCCGGGTGAGACCATCATCATCGGACCCGGCGTGAACACCGACGGCGGCAGCGGTATCATCACTCCGTTCTCACCCTCGAACTGATCACTTGACCCGAGGCCGTATGCCGGGTCTGTGCCGTCTCAGATATTCTCGCAGCCCGGCGCGCCCTGCGTGCGCCGCTGCTGCTCTTCACAGAGTTTTAGTAACCTCGCGCCGCCTTCGCGTCCGCTGCCACCGAGCTGTTCGGATAGTCCTTGATGACCTGCGTGAACAGATCGTTCGCCGCCTGACGTTCTCCCAGCGACTTCTGCGACAGTCCGGACTTGTATATCACGGTCGGATCATCAGGCTTTATCTGCAGAGCCGCCGTGTAGTATATCAGCGCTCTCGTCCAGTTGTCCTGACCGTAATAGGTATCTCCCTGTGCAGTGAGCTGCGCATGGACGTCATTTTCCATCTTGGTCTTGACACTGTTGTAGATCGCCTTTGACGATATGGACGTGTCATCCGGCACATCCGTGATCTGATAGGAATCTATCGTCACGTACAGCCTTGCGGCGCTCAGTATATCTCCCGCCTCCAGATATTCTATAACTCCCATGAGCCGCTGGTACTGCGACAGCTTCTCAGTAAACTGGTCGTCCAGCGAATCCGAGTTCATCGTATATTCGTCGATACGGGCGGTGAGTGTCGCAATCTGGGATTCAAGATCATCTATGGTATTGTTGGAGTCATGGAGCTTTTCATTGACCTCCAGCAGCTCGGCGTCATGCTTCTCCCGCAGATCTGATGTGCGTACCGGCATATACAGGAAATATACCGCCACCGCTCCGATGAGCAGTCCCATGAATATATACAGTGCCGCGTTGAGCCACGAGCGCTCGTTGTATGTCGGTATGATGACCGCCTCGGGCTCCGCGAGTATCGCCTTGGTCTCCTCCTCGCGTACCTCCTGCTCCACATCCTTGCGTGAGCGCTTGGCCAGCTGTGCCCTCGCCTCAAGCAGGAAGCGGTGCGCGTCCGCATGTCCCGCATCGACCTCCAGCGCCTGCGTGAGCACACGCACAGCCTTTTTATAGTCGCCTGCCGCCATGCATATCGCTCCCAGCAGCACCTGTGCCCTGACATAGTGAGGATACTCCTCGGTGAGCTTGGTCAGCTGTATGGCCGCTAGGTCTCCGCTGCCGCTCTGCGTCAGCGCCAGCGCCTGATTGTATCTGGCGATAGCCTCGGCATACCCGTCCAGCTGCTCCTGACTCGCCCTTATATCCTCCAGATAAAAGGCTGCGCGGTTTGTCTTGGAATTGAATATATTGGTGCTGATGACCCACTGCACCAGCGCGTCCGCGACCTCCCCGCACTCATAATATATCAGCCCCAGCAGATTTCTCGCATCTATATTGCTCTTGTTGAACTGGAGAGATCTTTTCAGACACGCGGCAGCGCCGCTGAGATCTCTCTCGGCGGCCAGCTTCAGACCTCTGTTATAGAAGCTGTTTGATATATAGACGCATCTGCGTATGATATCCATCTGTCTGATGTACCCTCTTTTGTGCTGCCTGTGCTGCTGCGGCTTTGTGCCTGCGCGCCGCTGATGCCGTGCTGCTGATGTTATACTGCTGCCGCTGCCCTGCCTTACTGCACAGCCCCGCTGCCCTGCGATGCCGCGACGCCCTTCATCAGCTCCATCACGATATCCTGCATATCCGTAAGGTCGTTCTTCACGATCGCATCCTCTACGGAGCTGATCTCTCTGCTTGGCTTGAAGCGCATGATCTCCTCATCGTAGTCTATCATGAGCATTCTCCTCTTTTACTTTTTCAGGTGCGACAGCTGCAGCTCTACCTGCTCCAGCATCTCCCTGTACTTTGTCAGCTTGCCTCTCTCCTCCTCGACCTTGGCTGCGGGAGCCTTGGCGATGAAGCGCTCATTGCCGAGCATACCCTCGGAGCGTGCTATCTCGCTGTTCAGGCGCTTTGCCTCCTTCTCCAGCCTCTCGGTTTCCTTGGCTATATCCACCAGATCCTCCAGAGGCATATATACCTGCGCTCCCGGGATGACCGCCGATACCGCATCATCCGCTATACCGGTCTTGTCAGATTGCAGATGCATCTCGGATGCCGATGCCAGCACCTTAAAGAAGTCGCCGCACTCTCTGAATGACCTGAGCACGTCCTCCCTGTCAGAAACCACATATACTGCCGCCTTGCGGCTGACGGGCACATTCATGGACACGCGCAGATTTCTGATAGCGCGTACAGCCTCCTTTATCAGGTCTACCTCCGCCTCCTGCTGCGGACGATCCAGCGTCTCATCATATACAGGCCACGGCGAGGTCATGATGGTCTCCTCGTCCTCGTTGAGGTTGCAGTAGATCTCCTCCGTCACGAAGGGTATATACGGATGCAGGAGCTTGAGCGAGATATTCAGCACCTCTATCAGCGTCCACAGCGCGGCATCCCTCGTAGGATCCTCCCTGTTCCACAGACGCGGCTTGACCATCTCGATATACCAGTCGCACAGCTCCTCCCATACGAAGTTGTAGACCTTGTCCAGAGCGATGCCCAGCTCGAACCTGTCCATATTGTCCGTGACATCCTTTACCAGCCGGTTGGCCTTGGACAGTATCCACTGATCCGTCAGAGAAAAGCTCTGCGGTCTTTCTATGGCCGAGGTATCTCCCAGATTCATCATGATAAATCTGGACGCGTTCCATACCTTGTTGGCGAAGTTACGACTCGCCTCCACTCTCTCCCAGTAGAAGCGCATATCATTGCCCGGCGCGTTGCCCGTCACGAGCGTCATGCGCAGCGCGTCCGCGCCGTATTTGTCGATGACCTCGATGGGATCGATGCCGTTGCCGAGCGACTTGCTCATCTTGCGTCCCTGCGAGTCTCTCACCAGCCCGTGTATCAGGACGGTATGGAAGGGCGCGACGCCGGTCTGCTCATATCCGGAGAATACCATCCTTACGACCCAGAAGAAGATGATATCATATCCCGTCACCAGCACATCGGTCGGATAGAAATATCTCATCTCCGGGGTATCGTCCGGCCAGCCGAGCGTGGAGAACGGCCACAGCGCCGACGAGAACCACGTATCCAGCGTATCCTCGTCCTGATGCACATGCCTTCCGCCGCACTTGGGGCATACGTCTATATGCGTCGTCGATACCGTCATCTCGCCGCAGTCATCGCAATAGTACGCGGGTATGCGATGTCCCCACCAGAGCTGGCGCGATATGCACCAGTCCTTGATATTGTAGAGCCAGTGCAGATAGGTCTTGGTAAAGCTCTCCGGTACGAACTTCAGCTCACCCTTGTCTATCGCCTCTATGGCGGGCTTGGCCATCTCGTCCATCTTGACGAACCACTGCTGCTTCACCATAGGCTCTATGGTCGTACCGCATCTGTCATGGGTACCCACCGCATGGGAGTGCGGCACTACCTTGACCAGCAGCCCGAGCTTCTCCAGATCGGCAACTATCGCCTTTCTCGCCTCATATCTGTCCATCCCGTCATAGGGCGAGCCCGGCAGGTCTATGGTCGCATCATCGTGCATGATGCATATCTCCTCGAGCCCGTGCCTCTTTCCTACCTCAAAGTCGTTGGGATCATGCGCAGGCGTGATCTTGACGCAGCCCGTTCCGAACTCCCTGTCCACATATGCATCCGCGATAACGGGTATCTGTCTGCCTGTCAGCGGCAGTTCCAGCATGCATCCGACCAGATCCTTGTATCTGTCATCGTCGGGATTGACAGCGACAGCCGTATCTCCCAGCAGCGTCTCCGGCCTCGTCGTGGCGATCTCGACATATCTGCCCGGCTGATTCACTATCGGATAGTTGATATGCCAGAAGAACCCGTCCTGATCCTCATGGATGACCTCTGCGTCGGATATGGATGTATTGCAGACGGGACACCAGTTGATGATCCGTGAGCCCTTGTATATATATCCCTTTTTATACAGCTTGGAAAATACCTCCAGCACCGCCTTCGAGCACCCCTCGTCCATCGTGAAGCGCTCTCTGTCCCAGTCAGCCGACGAGCCGAGCCGATGGAGCTGATTGATGATCTTCTTGCCGTATTCATCACGCCACTTCCATGTCTCCTTCAGAAAGCCCT
>CAVJQN010000032.1:0-5646 GCA_963651635.1 Agathobacter sp. | reverse complement strand
GTAAATTCGTAAGTTTCATGACTTCCGAAAGTCCGCAAACCCGCATAAATACTGGCTTTTTTGAGCCCTTACTTATCCAAACTCTTCATCGTCGGGAACAGCAGCACGTCCCTTATGGCTGCGGAGTTGGTCAGGAGCATGCACAGCCTGTCGATGCCGTAGCCGATGCCTCCGGTCGGGGGCATGCCGATCATCAGCGCGTTCAGGAAGTCCTCGTCCGTGTGATTGGCCTCCTCGTCTCCCATATCGGCAAGCTTGTCCTGCTCCGCAAAGCGCTCGCGCTGATCTATGGGATCATTGAGCTCGGAATATGCATTGCACATCTCCCAGCCGTTCATATACATCTCGAAGCGCTCCACATATCTGGGATCGGACGGCTTCTTCTTGGTCAGCGGACTGATCTCTATCGGGTGATCCATGACAAATGTCGGCTGGATCATCTTGTCCTCGCAGAACTCCTCAAAGAAGAGATTGATAATATCGCCCCTCTTGTGGTGCGCCTCGTACTCGATGCCCTTCTCCTTCGCCGCTGCACGTGCGCCCTCCAGCGTGTCTATCGCGTCAAAGTCCACGCCGGCATACTGACGGATAGCTTCATTCATCGTGATACGGGCAAATGACTTGCCGAGATCCATCTCCACCCCGTTGTATACGATCGTGGTCGTGCCCAGCACCTCCTGCGCCACATAACGGAACATATTCTCAGTCAGATCCATCATGCCGTGGTAGTCCGTATATGCCTGATAGAGCTCCATAAGCGTGAACTCCGGATTGTGTCTCGTGTCGAGCCCCTCGTTTCTGAACACGCGCCCTATCTCGTATACTCTCTCCAGCCCGCCGACGATCAGTCTCTTCAGATACAGCTCCAGCGATATACGGAGCTTCAGATCCTCGCCGAGCGCGTTGAAATGCGTCTCGAATGGCTTTGCCGCCGCGCCGCCTGCATTGGACACGAGCATGGGTGTCTCCACCTCGATGAAGCCCTGAGCGTCGAGAAATCTGCGGATAGTCGCTATGATGCGTGATCTCTTGATAAATGTGTCCTTGACCTCGGGATTCATGATCAGGTCTACATATCTCTGGCGGTAGCGCGTGTCGGTATCCGTCAGACCATGGAACTTCTCCGGGAGCGGCTGCAGGCTCTTGCTCAGCAGCATCAGCTCCTTGACATGTACGGATATCTCGCCGGTCTTGGTCTTGAATACATAGCCCCTGATGCCGATGATATCGCCGATATCCAGCTTCTTGAAGTCGGCATAGCTTTCCTCGCCGAGGCTGTCGCGTGAGACATAGAGCTGGATATTGCCCTGCAGATCGGTGAGATTGGCAAATGATGCCTTACCCATGATTCTCTTGCTCATCATACGCCCTGCCAGCGAGACATCCTTGTTCTCGTACTGCTCGTAGGCGTCCTTGATCTGCTGCGTATGCTCGGTCTGGTCATATCTTGTGATCGTGAACGGATCTCTGCCGGACTGCTGGAGCTCGCGGAGCTTGTCCAGTCTGACCTGCATGAGCTTGTGGACGTCCTGCTCCGACGTCTGGTTGATGTTCTCCTGATTTTCTGCCACCTTGTTCTCCTTATCTGTGTCCGACTGTCTCTGCGCTGCTATCCGCGGCGACTGTCCCTGTGCTGCTATCCGCGGCGACTGTCTCCGTGCTGCTATCCGTGACGACTGTCTCCGTGCTGCTGTCTGCCTCGCTGTCTGCGTCCGTATGACCTTCTGTCTCCGGCTTCCGGCGCCCGCACTTATCGTCCTGTCTTTGAGATCCCCATGATCTTGTACTTGCACGGCTCGCTGCCCGGTATCTCGACCGTCACGACAGTGCCCTTCTTCTTGCCCAGTATAGCCTTGCCTACCGGAGACTCATTGCTCATGGCTCCGCCCAGCGAGGTCGCCTCGGTCGAGCCTACGATCTTGAACTCGAACTCATCCTTCGTCTCCTCGTCTCTGAGTTTGACAAACGAGCCGATGCTCACGACGTCATTTTTCACATCGTCGTCTGTATATACCTCTACATTTTTGAGCAGCTCCTCGAGCTCCTCTATTCTGGTCTCTATATCTCTCTGCTCGTCCTTGGCTGCGTCATATTCGGCATTCTCCGAGAGATCTCCCTGCTCGCGGGCTTCCTTGATCTTCTGAGCGACCTCCTGCCGCCTTACGACCTTGAGGTTGGTGAGCTCATCCTCATATTTCTTCAGACCCTCATGGGTTAGTATCGTTTTCTTGATATCCGGCATCTCGTCCTCCATAATGCATAATAGCGCACGGCTACCTATACGGCGGATCCTCAGCGCCATGCGCGCCCGCGATCCCCGCTATGCCGTGCGTCGCGCACGATTATAGCACAAATGTGCGGTATGTCAACAATCGTGCAGCTTCTCTATCATATATGAGAGCCTCGGCGCGTCCATACCCGGATATACGCCGATCCAGAAGGAATCATTCATGATGCGGTCGGTCTGCTCCAGCGTGCCCACGACTCGATAGCCGCTGCCGTTCTCCCGCATCCTGTCAAAGCACGGATGCTTTATCAGATTGCCGGCAAAAAGCATACGGGTCTGGATATTGGCCTGTTCCAGCTTGCTGACCACATCCGCCCTGCTCAGCCCGTCGCGGCACGTGATCAGAAATCCGAACCAGCTGGGATCGCTGTTTTCGGCCGCCTGCGGCAGTATCATCCTGTCCTGCAGATCGTCCAGTCCCTCGCGCAGTATACGAAAGTTCTCCTTGCGGCGCTCGACAAATGACGGGAACTTGTCTATCTGCGCACATCCTATCGCCGCCTGCATATCAGTTGCCTTCAGATTGTAGCCGAAATGCGAATATACATACTTGTGATCGTATCCGAGCGGCAGCTCGCCGTACTGACGGTCAAAGCGATGTCCGCACAGATTGTCCTGTCCCGACGCGCACATACAGTCGCGTCCCCAGTCGCGCATGGAGCGGATGATCCGGTGCAGCTGCGCACTGCGGGTATATACTGCGCCTCCCTCGCCCGTCGTCATATGATGCGGCGGATAAAAGCTCGACGTGCCTATATCCCCTATCGTGCCTGTGAAATGCCACTGCCCGTCGATGAAGTACCTGCTCCCCAGCGCATCGCAGTTGTCCTCGATCAGCCACAGACCGTGTCTGTCGGCAAATGCTCGCACAGCGGCGAGGTCAAACGGATTGCCCAGAGTATGCGCCAGCATGACAGCCTTCGTCCGCGGCGAGAGAGCATCTTCAAGCATACTCACATCTATGTTGTACTGCGGTATCGTCACATCAACAAATACCGGCACCGCGCCGTACTGGATCACGGGAGCCACCGTCGTCGGAAAGCCCGCCGCCACCGTGATGATCTCATCTCCCGGCAGTATCTGCCGCTCACCCAGAAGCGGCGATGTCAATGCCATAAAGGCGCACAGGTTTGCCGACGAGCCGGAATTGACCATGGATACATAAGGCACACACAGATACTCGCCCAGCTTTTTCTCGAACTGTGCTGTATATCTGCCCGAGGTCAGCCAGAATTCCAGCGCGCTGTCCACGAGATTGGTCATCTCGTCCGCGTCATATACGCGGGAGGCATAGTTGATCCTGTCGCCCGGGTGAAATTCCCTGTTTTGATTGTGATATGTCTCGCAGTAGTCTCTGACCAGCGCGAGTATCTGCTCGCGCGCCTGCTCCTGTGTCATGTTTTCGCTCATATCTGCCTCTTTATATCTGCTCCCGCTGCCGCAAACTCCGCGATCTGCACGTCCATCACCGCCGGCATATCGCCGCCCTGCGCATATGCCCTATACCACCTGACCGACTCTTCGACGGCCTTTTGCATATCATATCTCGGCTTCCATCCGAGCCCGCCTTTCAGCTTCGTGCAGTCCAGCATCAGCAGTCCCGCCTCGTGCGGTCCGCCCACATCCTGTGACTGCCACGACGCTCCGTCGCCCCATGCCCTGACAAATGTCTCCGTCAGCTTACCGACCTCCACACAGTCGGAAATCTCCGGACCTACATTGTAGCTGCCGCTCAGCTCCGGCTCTCCTATCTGGCGCACCGCCAGCTCCGTATATACCGCCAGCGGCTCCAGCACATACTGGAAGGGTCTCACGGAGTGCGGGCTCCTGACAACTATCGTCTCGCCGCGCATCGCCGCGCGCACGCAGTCCGGCACTATGCGATCCCTGGCGAAGTCTCCGCCTCCGATCACATTGCCGGCGCGGACGGTTGATACCGCTACTCCCGCCTCCGCCAGAAACGACCGTGTGTACGCATGCGTCACCAGCTCCGAGCATGACTTAGAGTTCGAATAGGGATCGTAGCCGTCCAGCCGATCCGTCTCCACATATCCCCGCTGCTGCTCGATATTGTCATAGACCTTGTCCGTGGTCACATTGACCACAGAGCGCACGCAGTCCAGACGCCTTACGCCGTCGAGCACATTGACCGTGCCCATGACATTGGTCTCATATGTATAGACAGGTCTGGCATATGATGTTCGCACTATCGGCTGCGCCGCCATATGTATCACTACCTCCGGCTGCGCATCCGCCATAGCCTTATAGACCGCATCCGTATCGCGTATATCACCGATGACCGAATGCATCCTCCCCGCGACCCCGGATATATCGAAAAAGCTCCTGCCGTCGGGGCTGTCCGCCTCCGGCGCAAGAGCATATCCGGTCACCTCATGTCCGGCTCCCGTCAGCATGCGGCACAGCCACGTGCCCTTGAAGCCCGTATGTCCCGTGACAAATATTCTCATAGTCAGTCATTTCCCTCAAAGTACTGCGGTATCTGTCCGATGGTATCGAGCGTCACCACATCGTCATGGTGCTTTTTGTTCAGCAGTATCGCCCTCGTTCCGGCCGCATATGCCATCTTCACGTCGCTCTCATAGGAATCGCCCACCACCAGTATGCGCTGCGTGTCGTAGCAGTACGCCTCCGTCAGATAATCGACGAAATACGTATTGGGCTTGCCTATGATCAGATCTGCCTGGCGGTTCACGCACCACTCTATCGGAGCGGTCATAGCACCGCAGCCCGGCATCAGGCGCGCGCCCTCTCCCGGGAACAGTCGCTCTCTGTTGCAGGCGAGTATCGTTTTGGCATGGAGCGCCACCTGTATAGCGGCGGTCAGACCGTCGTATGTCATGGAGGTGTTGAAGCCGATGAGCAGATTTTCCGCGTCCTCGGACTCATTGACCTCGACGCCCTCGCCCCTCAGCTCTGCTTTCAGATCCTCCGAGCCGAAGACATAGATATCCTTCATGCCGGTCTTTTTCGCGTACTGTGCCGCCAGATAGCCGCTCGTCAGCACCTCGTCCGGCTCGCATATCACGCCCATGCCCGTCAGACGCTCGTATATCTGCCGGCGCGTCTTGGTGGAGTTGTTCGTAGTGAAATATACCCGTTTGCCATGTCCCTTGAAGTAGGTGATAGCCTCGTTGGCGCCCGGGATGATCTTGCTTCCGTAGTAGACAGTCCCGTCAAGATCGAACAATACGGCATCGATCTGCTCCAGCCTGATATTTTTCATGTCATCCACTCCTTTCCGCCGCCTCAGTCATCGTGTCTCCACGGCGCACGTCCCGACTGCCACAGCTCCTCCAGCAGCTTTCTCTCGCGCTGGGTGTCCATGCACTGCCAGAAGC
>CAVJQN010000031.1:0-2383 GCA_963651635.1 Agathobacter sp. | reverse complement strand
ACCATGTATCCGCAAATGTCTTCAGATTGAGATAAAATGTCAGAACCTCGTCACGATTGTCGAAAAACTTGTATTTTCCGAGCAGTCCGGCGAGTCCGAGGATCACCGTATCCGCAGTCGATACCAGCCGCTGTATCTCATCTGATGGCAGCTCCATATAGCAGTCATCAAAGCTGCGCTTGACGGATTTCATCTGCTTGTTGAGCTTTCTCAGGGATGTCGCCAGCTTTTTGTCCATATCCCCGACCATACGGACGCACTCCAGCACATCCTCCTTGATGATCGACGCGCTGTACATGCCGCACGCGCGGTCTACAAGATTGTGCGCCTCATCGACCAGAAATACATATTTCCTCTGCTTTGGCTCATTTTCCCCGAAATATCGCTTGAGCTTCACTCTCGGATCAAAGGCATAGTTGTAGTCGCCTATGATGACATCGCACCAGTCGCTGATATCCAGTGCATATTCATACGGGCAGACCATATGCCTTCCGGCATACTGTGCGAGCGTCTCCTGAGTGATCATATGCTCATGAGTCAATATGTCATACATGGCATCATTGACCCTGTCAAAATGCCCCCGGGCGTACGGGCAGGCGTCGGGATTGCAGGCACACTCGTCATTGATGCAGGATCGCTCTCTCGCCGTGATATGCACGCTCCGACAGTCCAGACCTTTCCCTCCCAGCAGCTCCATAGTGCCGACCGCCACGGATGCGGTCATCGTCTTGGCAGTGAGATAGAATATCTTGCTCGCAAGCCCCGTGCCCATCGCCTGTATCGACGGATAGAGCACCGAGAGCGTCTTGCCGGTTCCGGTAGGCGCCTGTATGAACAGGTTTTTCTCCATCCTGATGACGCGATAGACGTCTGAGACCAGCTTCTTTTGTCCTGCGCGGTACGTGAATGGGAATTCCAGTGCGGAGATGCTCCCGGTGCGCCTGCGTTCATGCTCCGCATCCATCTCGCACCATATCATGTATCTGCCGACCAGCTCCTCAAACCACTCCCGCAGCTCTTCATAGCGATAGATATGCATGAAGCGCCTGACGTCCTCGGTCTCGATGTTACAATAGGTGACCTGCGCTCCTATCTCATCGGGTCGCTCATCTCCCAGCTCCCTCATATACATCGCCGCATAGCACTTGCACTGTGCCATATGCAGCTCCTTAGGCGCATCGTAATAGCTCAGATCGTCATATGTGCCCTTTATCTCGTCTATCACATGAGTCGGCCCCTCATATCCGCCCTCATGTCTGCCCGTCCATACACCGTCGGCGCGTCCCTCCACGGTCAGGCGCACGCTGCCCTGCTCGAATATCTCGCGAAATGTCACCTCCGCGCGATATCCTGCGGTCGCGCTCTTTTGGAGCATCTTATGGATGCGCTGCCCCTCCAGCATGCTGTCGGGATCACCGCCGCTTTGTTTTCTGTCATCTATGTCTCCGCTCCTGAGCATGAACTCCACGAGAGTGCGGACGGAGACGCGCATTTGAGATATTTCCATGATGTTTGATTTATAGTATGATACCAAGGTATCAAAGTTCAAGACTCCGATGCAAGCTCGCTTGCATGAGGAGGATTGACTTTGAGACCCGCCAAAACATGAGTAAGCAGCCATTTTTCGCAGAAAAATGAGCGGATTACGAATGTTTTGACCGGGTTGCGGGAGCGCTATGTGCGTAGCAACCCGGTATCATTCAGGATAATAATATGCTCATAGTTACCGCGAGAGAACTGAATACTGTCCAGAAGCACGAGGTGCAGAGCATCCTCGACGCATGCGTGCGCCATGAGAAAACCGCACTGACCTATCCGATCGACGAGGAGGATACGCTCCATATCATCGGATATGACGCAGACGGCGTACCCGTCGCGGTCATCGGGATGTACCATATCAGCGAATACAGCTATGAGGCTGTCGCATTTACCGTACCCGAGCACAGACGCGAGGGATACTTTAAGGCACTGCTGGACAAGGGCAAACGGCTGCTCTATGCCCTGCACCGCCGCACAGTGACTGTGACATGGGTCACGGACGAGGACAGCATCACCGCGGGCAGGGTCGCACGCCATATGAAGGCAAGACGCAGGATCATCGAGCTGCATATGTCGCTTCGTATGGACAATGCCTACTATGAGCAGTTTCTCATGGATCTGCCCGCCGGGGAGTTCCGCTTCATCCCGATCACTCCGACCAAGCTGCTTTACAGAGTCTCTCAGGCGGGACGTGTGCTTGCCTTCTTCTCGCTGCTGTACTATGACAGCCGCAAGGAGGCATATATGTATGCCTTCGAGGTCGATAAGGGGCTGCGAGGTCACGGCATCGGAACCAGAATATTCCGGCATATCCTGAGATTTGTCTATGAGCAGGGTTATACCA
>CAVJQN010000030.1:0-3511 GCA_963651635.1 Agathobacter sp. | reverse complement strand
GCACGCCGCTCTGCATCTATCTCCGTAAGCATACGTACTATGATGCCGCGGAAATGCTCGCCTACATTTTTTCGTGCCTCCTCCGGCAGCTCATCTATGAGCACAGGCTCTCCGAAGCGCATCACTACATTGCCGGACTTTAGTCTGGGCATATGATCCTCCAGCATCTCTCTCGTGCCGTAAAACGCGACCGGCACCACGGGGCAGCCCGCCTTCGATGCTATCTTGAAGGAGCCGCTGTGAAACTCCAGCGTCTGCACCGCTCCGCCCTCTTTCATACGCGTCCCCTCAGGACATATCCACATGCTGTAGCCCTTTTTGACATTTTCGATCGCCGCCAGTATCACCTTGAGTCCCTGACGGTTGTCATCCCTGTCAAGGAAGAGACAGTGCAGCAGCTCCATCCACAGCGAGATATAGCGGAGCTTCTTTATCTCCTTTTTCGCCACAAATCCCGTCGGCTTTGTCACATAGGCATATGCTATCAGCGGATCCACATTGCTGCGGTGGTTGCTCACGAAGAGCACCGGGGTGTCTTTGGGTATATTATCCAGTCCCTGCACGTCTACACTCGTTCCCGTAAGCATCACCAGCAGTCTCAGCCCAAAAGAGATAACAGCCTGTCCTGCCGCACCTGCCCTCTCAGGCTGAAAGCAAGCATATATCCGCAGCACCAGATAGACAGGCGCTATGATTATCAGAAATATAACTGCCATCAGACAGGCAAATATCGAAAGAAACATATCCCACCTCCGTTCCTGCATCGCCGTCATCCGGCGATCTGTTCTGCATCATACGGTCTCACTTGCTTTTTTCAAAAAAGCGCATGAAAGCGGATATCCGTCTTCATACGCTCATGTTCATTGCTCTGTCGGTATGATGCGATGCTGCTCATACATCCTCGTCGAAATCATCATCCTCAAAGCCGCTCATCGCCTCGTTGTACTCCTGCTCGTCGAGCAGCTCGTCGAACGCGTCAGAAACCATCTCATACTCCTCGTCCGATTCGATGTTGTCAATCTGAGGCTCTCCTGCCGCATCCTCCGAATAGCGATACAGATATACCTCCATATCGTCATCGCTGTCCTCCGGCGATACCGCGATATACTCCCTGCCGTCCGGTCCTGCCTCAAATATCGTGATTACAACACACTCCAGCACTCCGCCGTCATCCAGCTCTATGGTCACGGTTGTACGCTCTGAATCGTCAAACATTATATCCCTCCAAAATGATACCGGTCTTATGTCGGTCACAATATATCATCACATATCATATAGTGCAATATAAAAATAAATGCCCCCGGTATCCTCTCAGCGTCCCTCCCAAGACTCAGCATCTGCGCTATTTACATCATGCGTCCTGCGAAGCTGCGTGACGGCATCCTTCACGTGCCGCGCCGTATCCGACGCGCTCATAGCTATATCGCAGGACTCCTGCTGCGCCAGCTCTCCTGCCAGCCCTGCCGTATATGCCGCCGCTGCCGCCAGCCGGCACAGGGATATATGCTCCCTGTCCCAGTAGCCCAGCATCGCTGCCATGACGCCCGAGAGGACATCCCCGCTGCCTCCCGTAGCCATGCCTGCACAGCCTCTGTCCACAGCATATGTCTGCCCGCCGTCCGATACCATGGTCACGGAACCCTTCAAGAGCACTACTGTCCCTGTTTCTGCGGCAAATGCCCGCGCCGCTCCTGCCGGATCCTCCAGTATCTCCCCGACAGTGCATCCGCACAGCCGCGCCATCTCCCCGGGGTGAGGCGTGAGTACGATATCGCAGTCCGCGCGGCGAAGCATATCTATACAGTTATTATCGTGAATAATGGTATCCTCAGATCCATTAGCTTTATACAAACCGGTATCTTGTCTTGCATCTTGCTTTACACACTGCGACCTCGCGTGTGCCAGCGCATTCAGCCCGTCCGCATCGATCACGAGCCTTCCATTATATTTTTCCAGAAGATAAGAAACGGCGGCACGAGTCTCCTGCGTGTCGCCTATACCCATGCCTATCGCGATAGCTCTGCACCGCTGCATGAGAGCATCCCACTCGGAAGGGACAAATATCATCTCACCGTCCCTGTCGCTGAGCGGATAGAGCGTGCTCTCCAGTATCTCGGGTCTGATTGCATAGCACAGGCTCCTCGGTACTGCCAGCTGCACCACGCCTGCTCCCGCGCGAACCGATGCCTGCGCCATGCCTGCCAGCTGTATCGCTCCGCTGTAGCGAAATGATCCGCCTGCCAGCGCTATATATCCGTAATCCCCCTTATGGCTGTCCCTGCGCCGGGGCATAAAGCACTCCGCCGCCTCGGTCTGTGTGAGCAGCGGTACTTCGCCGATTTTTGTATTGATTGTTCTCATCATAGTACTCGCCAACTTATTTCTCACTCACACGCCCTTATAACCTCCGCGACTTGATGTGCCAGCTCGTCGCACAGCTCCTTGCCTGCCGCCTCCACCATCACCCGTATCAGCGGCTCCGTGCCCGACTCGCGCACCAGTATACGTCCCTCGTCGCCCAGCCTCTCAGTGACTGATGCAACTACTGCCTTTACCCGCTCATCGCTCAGCGCGGCTTTTTTATCCCTTACTCTTGCATTGACCAGTGTCTGGGGATATATCGTCAAGTCACTGCTTAGCTCGCTCATCTTCATGCCGCTCTCGCACAGCACATTCATGAGCATGATGCTCGTGAGTATGCCGTCGCCCGTGCGCGCATATTCCGAGAAAATGATATGCCCGGACTGCTCACCGCCCAGACTGCATCCGTTCTCGGACATATATTCATAGACATATCTGTCGCCCACTGCTGTCTGAGCATATTTGATATCCAGAGCATCAAAAGCCCGGTAGAGCCCGAGGTTGCTCATGACGGTGGTTACGACGGTATCTCCCGCCAGCCGTCCGTGCTCCTTGAGGTACTTTCCGCAGATATAGAGGATCCTGTCACCGTCTATCACCTGTCCGTTCTCGTCTACCGCGATGCACCGATCCGCGTCACCGTCATATGCGAAGCCGCAGTCGCACTTGTTGTCAGTCACATATTTCTGCAGCATTTCGATATGCGTAGATCCTGCGCCGTCATTGATATTGATGCCGCTCGGATCGTTGTTGATGACCAGCGCCTCTGCTCCCAGCCCGCGAAATACCGGCCATGCGGTATTCCATGCGGCGCCGTTGGCACAGTCTATGGCTATCCGCCTGCCCTTCATGGATACTCCGGCATCCGTCAGATGCGCCACGTAGCGGGATCGTCCCTCTGTATAGTCAACGGCACGACCTACCGCGTCTCTGTAGGCATACGGCAGCTCGTCATAGGTCTCACCCCACAGGCATAGCCTCCCGTCCAGATAGTCCTCGACCAGAGCGATGATGTCGTCCTCCATCTTCTCTCCGCGACCGTTGAGCAGCTTGATGCCGTTGTCATAATACGGATTGTGCGATGCCGAGATCATGATACCGCAGTCAAACCCGTCCTCAGCGGCTATATATGACACTGAGGGCGTAGTCG
>CAVJQN010000029.1:0-3970 GCA_963651635.1 Agathobacter sp. | reverse complement strand
TGCATCCGCTGCCTCACTATCTCATACATCAGCACCCCCGCCGCCACGGAGGCATTGAGCGAGTCTATATCTCCCTTCATGGGTATCGAGGCTGTGAAGTCGCAATTCTTCCTGACGAGCTCTCCCACACCGCTGCCTTCATTTCCGATCACCAACCCTATCGGTCCTTTCAGATTGCAGCGGTACATGCTCTCCCCGCCCATATCCGCGCATACGAACCACAGTCCCTGCTTTTTCAGCTCTTCCATGGTCCGTGCCAGATTCGTGACCTTTGCCACAGGCGTATAGTTGAGCGCACCCGCGGATGTTCTGGCGACTGTCGCGGTGAGACCCACGGCACGGTGCTTTGGTATGATCACTCCGTGAGCACCTGCCTGATTGGCGGTACGTATGATGGCTCCGAGATTGTGCGGATCCTCTATTCCGTCCAGCAGCACGATGAACGGATCCTCGCCCTTTTCTCTCGCTCTTGCCATGATATCCTCTACCTGTGCGTACTCATACGCGCTGGCGGAGGCTATCACGCCCTGATGTCTGCCCGTGGTGCTCATCTCGTCCAGACGCTGCGCAGATACGAAACTGATAAGGCAGTCCGTCTTTCTTGCCTCGCGCAGTATAGTCTGCACCGGAGCTGATGCCGCGCCCTCCTGCACATAGAGCTTGTCGATGACCCTGCCCGAGCGAAATGCCTCAAGGACGGCATTTCTGCCCTCTATGCGGTTTTCGTTCGCCGTACGGTGCCCGTTAGCTGCGCTATGCCCGTCGTCCGATTTGTTCTCATTCTTCATGCTGTTTACCCTTCGCGGCATATCTGTGCCCACACCTGCGTCATCCGTTGTCTACCGAATCTGATGTGTGCAATTCTCCGCACCCGCGTTCTGCGTCTTTGCCGCCTGTGTGCAGCTCTTGCCCGTACTCTGCGCCCCGTCCAGCAGCTCATATATCCTCGCGTAGTTCCCGCTCAGAAAGAGCCAGCCTATCAGCGCCTCAAAGCCGGTAGCGCGCCGATAGTCCGCCACATCCTGATTTTTCGGCACGGTATGCGATACCGCATTGCGTCCGCGCTTGTATATGCGCATCTCCTGCGGCGTCAGCAGCTCCTGCATCTTCATCACCAGCCTCGACTGCGCGCCCGCGTTGACATAATGCACCGCTTCATGGTGGAGCTTGTTCACCTGACGGCTGCCCTCACGCACTATGCGGTCTCGGATGATGAGTTCATAGACCGCATCGCCGATGTAAGCCAGAGCCAGCGGCGAGTATTGAGCGTAGTCCTCGACGTGACCAGATGTCCCGGTGACGCCTGTCCCTGTCTCATCTGACTTTGCACAGTCTGATGCGTCACTGTTCGTCATCGTACCACCCGCCGCAGTACGCGTCACTGTGTCGCCACCTGACCTTGCAATATCTGACGCTGCATCTCCGCACACTATGCCGCCTGATGCTGCGCCACCGGCAGCACCATACGCCTCACTACCCCTCGCCAGCGCCGCGAGCGCGTCCGTCATGCCTATGCTCTCTCCCACTTGACGCCCTCTCTGGTGTCCTTGAGCACTATGCCCATCGCCAGCAGCCTGTCGCGTATCTCGTCCGCCTTTGCGAAGTCCTTGTCCTTGCGTGCCTGCTGACGCGCCGCGATGAGCTCCTCGATATCACCATCGAGCGCTTCCTCTTTCCTGTCCGTGATGATGCCCAGCACGCCGCAGAGCTTCTCCAGTATGTCAAGAACCGCGCCCGCGTATGCCGCGCTGCTGTTCTCCGTCACATTGATATTGGCGAACTTCACCAGCTCAAATACCGCCGATATGGCATCCGCCGTGTTGAAGTCATCCTCCATAGCCGTCTCGAACTTCGTCACATAGCCATGTGCCTCATCGAGCAGTCTCTTTTCGTCCGCGCTCATCTCCTGAGCCGCGCCGCCCTCACGTGCCGCAGCCGCCTGTGCCAGCTCCCTCACGCGCTGTACGCTCGTCGTGATACGGCTCAGACCGTTCTTTGCCGCCTCCATCAGCTCCGCGGAGAAGTTCAGCGGGCTCCTGTAATGCGCACTCAGCATAAAAAATCTCAGCACCTGAAGATCATACTTTGCCGCTATGTCTCTTACCGTGAAGAAATTGCCGAGCGACTTGCTCATCTTGGTATTGTCTATGGTCAGGAACGCATTATGCATCCAGTAGTTGGCAAATGTCCTGCCGCTGCAGCACTCTGACTGCGCTATCTCGTTCTCATGATGCGGGAATATCAGATCCTCGCCGCCGCCGTGTATATCTATCTGCTCTCCCAGATATCTTTTGCTCATGACCGAGCACTCTATATGCCATCCCGGACGACCGTCGCACCACGGCGACTTCCAGTACGGCTCGCCCTCCTTCTTGGGCTTCCAGAGCACGAAGTCGTTGGGATTTTTCTTGCCCTCCTCGCCCGTCACCTTGATCTCGCGAAATCCGCTCATGAGATCATCAAGATTCTTGTGAGAGAGCTTGCCGTAGCCCGGATCGCTGGATACATCAAAATATACCGTGCCGTCCGGCGCGACATAGGCATGTCCCTTGTCTATCAGCTCCTGTATCATCTCGATCATGCCGTCGATTTCCTCGGTCGCCTTCGGATTCTTCGTCGCAGGCAGGATATTCATGCCCTCCATATCCTTCCTGCACTCGGCGATATACCGCTCGGAGATGGTATCGCAGGATACTCCCTCCTCATTGGCGGCCTTGATGATCTTGTCGTCCACATCCGTGAAGTTCGACACATAGTTCACCTTCCAGCCCTTGTACTCGAAGTATCTGCGTACGCTGTCAAAAAATATCATCGGTCTGGCATTGCCTATATGGATCAGGTTGTATACGGTCGGTCCGCATACATACATCTTCACCTCGCCCTCCCTGAGCGGGACGAACTCATCCTTATGCAAGGTCAGCGTGTTGTATATCTTCATCTTGCCCTCCATTATGCCTGATGCGTGATTTCATTTATGGGATTTGCTGTCGCTGCGCGTCATATCTGCACTTTTACGCCTCAGACATGCACATTCTTTGTATATGCCTTTTGTATGCCATTTGTGCCTGTTCTTTATATCTGCTCCGCGGGATCCTCTCCGCTACATGATAGGCTCCTCCAGCAGCACCACTGCATGCGCCGCCGCGCCCTCGCCGATACCAGTAAATCCGAGCCCCTCCTCGGTCGTCGCCTTGATGCTGATGCGTCCGATATCTACATCCATCGTCCGCGCCAGATTGTCCCTCATCTGAGATATGTATGCCGCGACCTTGGGACGCTGGAGTATGAGCGTGATATCCGCATTGCCTATCGCATATCCCGCGTCATAGAGCAGCTCGCATACCTCTCCCAGCAGCCTCAGGCTGGATATTCCGCGATATCTCTCATCTGTATCGGGGAAATGCTGTCCTATATCACCCATCGCCGCCGCTCCCAGCAGCGCATCCATGAGCGCATGCGTCAGCACATCCGCGTCCGAGTGCCCCAGCAGGTGCTTTTCATACGGGACGGTCACACCGCCCAGTATCACGCCCGCCGAGCTGTCCGCCTCATTATCGACCAGTCTGTGGACATCATATCCGTGCCCTATCCTCATCTGTGCATCTCCCGCCTGTCCGATATGCAAGAGGAGGGCGACCCTGCGGCCTCCCTCCCCATCTCAGCCACATATGCTGGATATCGTTTTCTTTGATTCCGTTTCCTGCTGAGGTAACTCTGATTAAAGCATCTGCAGATCCGTGCGATCCGCCGCCGCATTACACATCGTCGCGGCGGCTTGATCAGCGCACATCAGATATCCCTGAGGGTATCGTCCGCTATATCCTCTGCAGACTCCTCTCCGAGCATCTCCTCAGTCTCATCATCGTCCATGCCTATGACTTCGTCCTCGTCCGTGTCAGCGTCGTCCATCACTATGGTTTCCTCATCCGGATCCGTATCGCTTATGAAGCTCTCGTCAGCACCGTCTCCG
>CAVJQN010000028.1:3158-8889 GCA_963651635.1 Agathobacter sp. | reverse complement strand
CATTGTTCAGGTCGTCATAGGTATGGAATACTCTGTTGAATATCGGATGCACCCGATGGGATATGCACAGCAGCACTATCGCCAGAAAAGGCATAAATGCCGTAAATATCAGCGATATGGATCTGCTGATCCTGAAGGATACGATCATCGCAAATATCATCATCATGGGACCGCGCGTCGCCATGCGCAGCAGCATCTGATATGCATTCTGGACATTGGTCACGTCCGTCGTCAGTCTGGTGACGATGGATGCCGTAGAGAACTTGTCTATGTTGGAGAATGCATAGGTCTGGACATTGTCATACATATCCTCGCGCAGATTCTCCGCAAATCCCACCGATGCCCTCGCCGCAAACCATGCCGAGAAAAATCCCGTCAGCAGCTGCATGATCGCCAGTATCAGCAGACCGAGGCCGAACTTCCAGACATTGCCCATGATGCCGGGCTCTATGCCCTTGTCTATGAGTTCAGACATACACAGCGGTATGACTATCTCGAATGCAACCTCCGTCACCGACAGGACGATGGTGCATATGGATGCCTTCTTGTACTGTCGAAGGCTCTTGTATAAGGTGCTGATCACGTTGCTTGTACCTCCATATTTCTATTTTGAAAGCCAGTGGCTTTGCGGTTTTGCGTGCTGGCACGCACCCGCGCTGCCGCCCGGCAGTTCTTTTATCGTATGTTTCTGTATATGACATTGAGTGAGGCGGTCAGGTCGCGGATCTGCGCATCGGTCAGTCCTGCCACCATGCGCTCCTCGTTGCGCCGTATCATCTCTCCCATGTCCCGGTCGAGGCTTATCGCCCGCTGTGCCATCACTACGACCTTGTTGCGCTTATCCGACGCGTCGATGTCTGTCGTCAGAAAGCCCTTCTGCTCCATCCGTGCCACGATGCCGACTACTGTCGGATGCGCCACCTCGAGGAAATCCTCTATCTCCTTTTGCGTCGCCCGTCCTCCCCGGTCGTGCAGAAAGCCAAGTATACGGCTCTGCGACAGCGTCAGTCCGTGGCTCTTGAGCTCCGCGTCCGCGTGCATCTTGATCTTGTCGGATATGTTCTTTATCAGATAGCCTATCGGATATTCCGCCACATCCGCCTCCTCTCCTGCTTGTTTGCCATGTGTAGCGTGCTACATGTAGCACGCTACACATCCTAGTACTGTTCATCCGAAATGTCAACAGACAGATAAGGATATTTCATAGTTTTTTCACAATATCTTTCCGTCATATTCTACAACTTAAAAGGAGCGATATCGGCATTCTCACACCGATATCGCTCCTTTTATCTTCAACCTCGTTGTCCTAGTCACGGACTGGAGCTGCTCATCTCACTCGCTATCTATCCGTATCTGGCACGTCTTCATCGCTGCCAGCGCGTTTCTGTGCGACTCGGGCGTGACGCCCGCGCAGCACGCGGCATCCACGATGATCTGTGTCTCGGGCAGGAATGCCTTGATGATCATCGCGTTGGATATGACACATATATCCGTGCACAGCCCGACCAGTGTGACACTGTCGATGATATCGTCTCTGTTCCTCTCCGCCAGACTCATCCCCAGCTCGGATGAACCGAAGGTCAGCTTATCTACCGGCTGTGTCCTGCGGAGCGCGTCCAGCTCCGGGTGTATCTCCCACCCGTGCGTGCCCTTGATGCAGTGCGGTACCGGAAGGTTCCTCCCCTCCTGAGTCTGCATATAGTAATCGAAATGCGTATCTCGTGTGAACAGCACCGTACCCTCAAAGCTCTCTATCTTTTCCTTTACGCGCGGGACTATCGCCTCTGCCTCCTTAGTCCCGAGCGCGCCGTCGATAAAATCATTCTGCATATCAACTACGATCAAGATATCCTGCATGATGCCTCCTTCCGGTCTGCCGATCCGCTGTATGATGTTTCTTGTTCAGACTCCTGCCTCTCCTTTAGTCTCATATGCCGCCGGTGTCATCTCGCCTGCCACATTCGTTTCAAAAAAGCCTGCAATTTCCTCCTGACTCATGCCCTGTCCGAGTGCCCACATCAGCTTCGTCACCGCACACTCCGAGGTCATGTCCTCGCCCGGGATGACTCCCGCCCTGAGCGCTCTTACTCCTACCTCGTAGCGCGTGAGATCGCTTCGCTCGTACAGGCACTGGCTACATACTACCACGCTGATGCCCTCATCGACCAGCCCCCCGAGCACGGATATGAGATCACGACGGAAAAAGTTAAGTCCGCCCGAGCCGAATGCCTCCACTACCACCCCTCGTACTCCTATGGACGGCAGTGCGCGGAACAGATCCAGTGAATAACCCGGTATCAGCTTGAGCAGCACTACATGACTGTCGATACGGTCACACAACCTACATTCCCCGGTATACTGCCTTGGTATGCTGTCGGAATAATGAAAGCCGTCCGCGTCATAGTATGCGGCGAGCGGCGCCTTGACACTCTCGAAGGCGTCAAATCCGGTCGTGCGCACCTTCACGCTCCGACAGCCGAGCATCACCTTGCGGTCAAATGCTATAAATACACCCGGTATACCGCTGACCGCCATCTCCATAGCACATCGCAGATTGCCCGGAGCGTCGCTCAGAGGATGCGACATCGGGAGCTGACTCCCCGTCAGCACTACCGGAAGATCTATCCCCGGCAGCATAAATGTAAGTATAGAGGCGGTATATGCCATCGTGTCCGTGCCGTGCGTGATGACCACTCCGTCATAGCCCTCCCTCAGCGTATATACCTTTTGAGCGATGAGCTGCCATTCCTCGGGCTGTATATTAGTCGAATCCAGATTCAGTATATTCTGCACATCGACCCTGTAAGGGATCGTCCCGACGGAGGTCAGCAGCTCTTCGCCGCTCTGCTGCGGCTGCAGCCCGTCGCTCCCCGGAAGCGACGCTATAGTGCCGCCGGTAGTCAGCAGCAGGATCCTTTTCTCCATATATCTCACGTATCTCCTGTGTATCTCTTGTATCCCCCGGATATCTCCCGGGCATTTCCTATGCATTTCCTATGCATTTCTCATGCATTTCCATGCATTTCCTATGTGTTTCCTCTGTGCCTATGTGCCCGCGTCCGTATCATGCTTCTCCGATCACAGCAGCACAGGCGCGCTATCCTACCGCCCTTACTATCGCGCATATGATCTGCGGAAACAGAGCTATGACAACCACCAGTCTTATGATCTGCAGCTCCACCAGTTCCTTGCTGTCCACACCAAGATCCGCAGATATAAGTGCCATATCCGACGCTCCGGCCGGTGTCGCTGCCAGCATCGCCGTGCGCAGGTCAAAGCCGCAGCGCGAGTGCAGGATATGTCCTACCGCAAGACAGTTCAGCGAATATCCTGCCAGTATGATAACAGCAGGGAGGATCATATACCTCAGCTCTGCAATATCCGATCCCGCGATGCCGCATCCGATATATGCGCCTGAGAGTATCTGCGCCAGCCGCTTGACCCACATCGGGAGGTAGGCTATGTCAAAACTTATCTTGATTGCCATGACGCCCAGCATCGACATCAGCAGTGCCCCCGCCGGAATCCCTATCCTCTTGCCGAATATGCCGCAGGCAAAAGCAACTGCCAGCGTCAGCGTGAAATGCACGGCCATTTTCCCGACATCAGCCTTTTCTTTCGCGTCACCTGCCTTTACAGTACCGCGATCCTCCTTTGTACGGGCAGTTTCCTTTGCGTCAGCAGCTCCCCCTGCATCCGCAGGTTCGCAACATCCCGCAGGCGGCATCTCATTCTTCGTTATCTCGAATATCAGTGACGGGAATATCCCGATGCCTGCTATGAGACGCACAAACTGCATCAGTGCCACCTTCGCCGCATCACCTCCGAGATCGGCGGCAAATATAGGCACGTCGCTCATCCCCCCGGGTACTACGCAAAGCATGCTCGTCAGCAGATCCATAGGGCTTATCATATAGAGCAGTGTGCCCAGCGCTATATTCAGGCAGAGCATCGCGGTCAGCAGTATAGCCGCCGGCTTTGCCAGCGCCGGCAGACCCTTGATGTCGCCCCGCTTTGCACTGCAGCCTATGAACGCGCCTGCCAGACACTGTGCCATGAGCTTGGCTTCAGAAGGCATATAAGCTCTCGCCGTAGTGATATTGAGCACTGCAGCACCCACTATCGCCCCTACCATCATGCCTCCCGGCACTTTCAGCTTCATAAGCAGACTTCCGATGATCCCGGCTGCCGCAAATGTAATCAGTAAATTCACCATGTTCTCATCCCGAATGTGCGTGTCTCTTGTGTCTGAGATTGTACATCCCTTTTGCATAAGTTTCAATCTGCCGGCAGCCGCGGATAAGAGAAAGCAGCGCCCCCTCGTGTCCCGCAGATGCAGGTACAGAGGAGGCGCTGCTCAGCAGAACTCAGTGCTCAGCCTCGCAGCTCGGCGCCGATGGTCTTGAGCTCGGCGATGAGATGATCCATGACCGCATTGACCTCGGCGTCCTCGAGCGTCCTGTCCTTGCGGCGGAAGGTCATCGTATATGCCACCGACTTGAAGCCCGCGGCTATGCCCTTGCCCTGATATACATCAAAGAGCTCGTAGCTCTCCAGCAGATCGCCGCCGCAGTCCTCTATGCAGTCCTCTATCTTCTCGACCGGCAGATCGCCTATCACCACCACCGAGATATCACGCGTGACAGCCGGGAATCTCGGGATGCCCTCATATATGATATCCATATCCACGAACTGCATCACCGTCGGCATATCTATCACGGCCACATATGCCGCATCGCCTATGTCGTAATTATCAGCAGCGTCGGGATGCACCTGTCCGAGATATCCGAGTCTCTCGCCTCTGTATATGATATCTGCCTTTCTGCCCGGATGCAGGAAGGGATGATCGCAGTCCGCCTCGTAGCGTACCTTTCCCTTGCCGCTCACCTCGATGCCGACCTTCTCGAAGAACTCCTCGACCACACCCTTCATCGTGAAGAAATCACCGTCGCCGTAGAAGCCCAGCGCGAACTGTCTGCGCTCGTCGGGCAGCTCGGTCAGCGGAAGCGACTTCGGGATGTAAATATTGGCCATCTCAAAGAGTCTGACATTCTTATTGTTTCTCTTATAGTTCGTCGCCAGCGATGACAGCAGCCCGTTGAGCGGCTGAGTACGCATGACGGAGAAGTCCTCGCCCAGCGGATTGAGTATCCTGATGGCGCTTCTGACCGGATCGTCCGGGGCAAAGAGCAGCATGTCATATACCTTCGGGCTCTCAAATGAATATGTCATGCCCTCGGAAAAGCCTGCGAATATAGCGATATTTCTCGCGATATCCTCGATCTCCTCCTTCTCGGAGCGCCTGCCCATGGTGGCAGACGTTCTGGGCAATGTCGTCGGGATCCTGTCATATCCGTAGAATCTCGCTACCTCCTCTGCCAGATCCGCCTCGCAGTGTATATCCTGTCTCCATGTCGGAGCGACTATCTCACCTGTCTTCTCATCATATTCCAGCTCTATCTTTCTGAAATATCCGAGCATGGTCGCAGCGTCGATATCCGTTCCGAGCAGCGCATTGATCGCATCCGGATCGAACTTCACTCTCGACGGCGCCGCCGGGCTGTCATATACATCCACGCATCCGCCGACTACCTCGCCTGCGCCCAGCTCCTCTATCAGAGAGCATGCCCTGTCTATCGCCATCCGCGCCGTCTCTGGATCAAGTCCCTTTTCAAACTTGCCCGACGCCTCGGTTCTCAGTCCTACGCGCTTCGCCGACAGTCTTATATTC
>CAVJQN010000028.1:0-3086 GCA_963651635.1 Agathobacter sp. | reverse complement strand
TCCGTCGAAGCATGCCGCCTCAAATAGCATGGTCTTTACATCATCGGTGATCATGGTATTCTCACCGCCCATGATGCCTGCTATACCGATCTCCTTTTCCCCGTCACAGATCATCAGTATGTCGTGATCGAGCTTTCTGCTCTGCCCGTCCAGCGTGACGAACTCGTCGCCGTCCTTGGCTCTGCGTACTACTATCCTGTGACCGCTGATCGTATCATAATCATAGGCATGCATCGGCTGTCCGAACTCATCCATGACATAGTTCGTGATATCTACGATGTTGTTGATAGGTCTGATGCCGCTTGCCGCCAGCCGTCTCTGCATCCACTCCGGCGACGGCGCGATATGTATATTCTTTACCACCCTCGCGCAGTATCTCCTGCACAGATCATGATCCTGCACCTCTACTGAGATATAGTCTGACGCATTCTCTGCATTACCGGTCTGACGTATCTCGGGCATGACAAAGTCCTTGCCGAATGTCGCCGCGGCCTCCCTTGCTATGCCGATCACGGAGTAGCAGTCCACTCTGTTGGAGGTGATCTCGTACTCAAAGACGGTATCGTGCAGTCCCAGCAGCTCGACAGCGTCCTCGCCTACAGGCGTATCCGCAGGCAGTATATACAGCCCGTCATCGGGCGCGTCCGGATAGAAGAACTTGCTGGAGCCCAGCTCCTCTATGGAGCACATCATGCCCTCGCTCTCCACGCCGCGGAGCTTGCCCTTATGTATCCTGATGCCGTCCTCGGGGAGCGCCCCGCCGTCATGACCTCCGGCTACTCTGCCTCCGTCCAGCACGACGCAGACCTTATCGCCTTCTTTCATGTTGGAGGCTCCGGTGACAATCTGGATAGTCTTCTCGCCTACATCGACCTGACAGATGACGAGCTTGTCCGCATTGGGATGCTTTTCGATACTGAGGATCTGACCCGTCACTATCTTCGAGAGATTCCTGTCAAGACACCTGTACTCCTCTACCTTGGTTCCGGTCAGCGTCATAGCGTCAGTATACTGCTGCGGCGTGACATCAAGCTCCGGAACATATGCCTTCAGCCATTTATATGATGTATTCATGTCTCATCCGATCCTTTCCCGCTTATCAGAACTGCCTGAGGAATCTGTAGTCATTCTCATAGAGAAGTCGCATATCGTCTATCTCGTACTTGAGCAGCGCTATCCTCTCCAGACCTACGCCAAATGCGAAGCCGGTATACTTGTCCTTGTCGATGCCGCACATCTCAAAGACATGCGGATGAACCATACCGCAGCCCAGTATCTCTATCCAGCCCTCGCCCTTGCAGAAGCGGCAGCCCTTGCCTCCGCACTTGAAGCAGCTCACGTCCATCTCCGCCGACGGCTCTGTGAACGGGAAATGATGCGGTCTGAACTTGACCTTCGTATCCTCGCCGAACATCTTTTTCGCAAATTCCAGCAGCGTGCCCTTGAGGTCGGCAAATGTGATGCCCTCGCCTACCACGAGTCCCTCCACCTGATGGAAGCTCGGTGAATGTGTTGCATCGACCGCATCGCTCCTGAACACGCGTCCGGGAGATATCATCTTGATCGGGAGCTTTCCCTGCTCCATGACTCTGGCCTGTACGGGCGATGTCTGAGTGCGCAGCACGATATCCTTGCTGATATAGAAGGTATCCTGCTCGTCCTTGGCCGGATGATTGGCGGGGATGTTCAGCTTCGTAAAGTTGTATTCGTCATATTCTATCTCGGGTCCCGACATGACCTCGTAGCCCATGCCTATGAAGATCTTCTCGACCTCACCCAGCGCGACCGTATTGGGATGCGCATGTCCGAGAGGGCTTCTGTCGGCGGGGAGCGTGACATCTATCCTCTCGCTCTCCATCTTCAGCTGTCTCGCCTTGCTGTCCATCCGCTTCATCGCGGTCTGGAGATGCTCCTCGACGACGGACTTTGCCTCATTGATCATCTGCCCGACCTTAGGTCTGTCCTCCGGAGCCACGTCACGCAGGCTCTTTAAGACATTGGTCAGCTCGCCCTTCTTGCCCAGATATGAAACTCTGATCTCGTTGAGGCTGTCGAGCAGCTCCGCCTTGTCGATCCTCTCCAGTGCTTCCTGTTTGATTCTCTCCAGATCTTCGCTTAACATATATCTCCCTTTCTCACCGCAGTCCCATGATGACGAGCCATATAAAAAGCTGAGCCGCGCCCAGCCCCAGACTCACAAAGGATAGCGTATAATTTCTCTTTTTTTCAAACAGACTGACCACGGCATATACCGCACCTGCCAGAGACCATATCACCGAGCATACCGCCAGTGCCGTCAGTATCAGCCCCGCGCCGTCTCCGCTTTTTCTCATCATAAGGACGCATATTATGAGAAATGCCAGCCCTATCAGCACGCACAAAAGTGCCGGATAGGCATTTCTGGCAAAATCATGCCGGATGTAGCTGACCGCTTTTCTGTATCGTGCAGCTCCGCCTGATCCGGCTGAATGTTCATCCTCCTCGACGCGAAAGATATCTCTCTCGAGTACATCCTCCTGTGTCTTCTCGAGGCCGCCGAAGAAGCGCCTTTTGATTTTCTTATTGTAGTCAAACATCGCTGTATTCTAACATATCGCAGCCATTTATACAAACCTACAGCTCCGCCTTGATCAGCCCGTAGTAGGTCAGTCCCTGCTTCTGTCCGAACTTCTGCAGGAGCGAGCGGTATATGAGCTGCTTGGAGTTCTTTGCATCGACATTTTTCACCGCCAGCGACGCTATCTGCCCGGCTGTCTTGATATCAACCTTCTCCTTGGAGAGTATGGACAGAAGCCGCCCGTTCAGACGCTTGCGCAGTTCGCCCGGGCTAGGCTGGCTCGGCTTGTCGCCGCGCTGTGCCGTCTGCTCCTGCTTCTGATTTGGCATCTCACTCTGCGGCTGACCGTTGCTGCGATTTTTATTTTGTGACTGTTTTTTTGTTTTTGTTCCTTTTGGTTGTTCTTTTTCAGGTTTCGCCCCGGCATCAGATGTTAATACATCTGCTTCTGTGACGGTTTCTGTGACAGTTTCCGATGCCGTCTCCGCGTCAGTCATGAGTATCTCAGGGGCGCTCGTCGTCTCTGAGC
>CAVJQN010000027.1:0-5543 GCA_963651635.1 Agathobacter sp. | reverse complement strand
GCTCGACAGAGAGGGCGTAGGAGAGCTCATGAAGATGGCTATCGCCAAGGGCAAGTCCACACGTCCCGACATCCATACGGGCATCTGCGGCGAGCACGGCGGCAATCCGTCATCCGTAGAGTTCTGTCATATGATCGGTCTGGACTATGTATCATGCTCACCGTTCAGAGTTCCGATTGCGAGACTTGCAGCGGCTCAGGCAGCTATCAACTATCCGAGAGCTTGAGAGGGCAGGATTGAAGAATCGCAGGACAGATTTCTGCGATAAGGAACTGAAGGTGCGCTGCCTGAGAAGAAGGTAGCGCACGTACAGTTTCGCGATATGAACATAAAAACACGAAAGCGATCATATCTCCGGGATGGGGATATGGTCGCTTTTCGCTTTATAGGAAAGTTCCTTTGTTTGCTCGTGATAGGATATAGCTGCTTTTGCAGTTCACATACTGCGGCAGAAGTGCAGCATCCAGCAGACCGCGAGCAGATCGGCACTGCCGCCGGGAGAGAGATTGCGCGAGATGTAGTCGCGGTCGAGGTCGGAGAGGACGGCACGGAGCATCTCGTGTGCGGTGTGCGCAGATGATGCCGGTGAGTGCTGTGCTGAAGCGGTGTTTTCAACCTGCTCCGGGGCATTGCAGGCAGAGCATATGACCTGCGCTGTATGTGAAGCACAGGTGCGGTCGTCCTGAGAGAGCGTGCAGGGCTGACGCACGGAAGTAAGAAAGCCCTTTAGAATATGTCCTGCTCTGTCTGCCTCGCGGCGCTGTGTATCTATATCGCTTCGGGTTATCAGATTTGTATCGACTGTATGAGCTATCATGGACAGTAATACGGCTGCTCCGGTCGCATCTTCTGAGTATCCGGCGGTCAGAAGCTCCTCCAGCAGCGGCAGACCGTGCTCTATGACAGCGGGAAGTCCTGCCTCGACCTGCCCGCGGACTCCTGTGATGCCGTATCGCTGATACAGGCGCTCCCCGTGTGTGGGAGCGGCAGATCCCGAGGCGCACGCGCCACATTCCTTTTTGGTCAGTCCGCGCGTCATGGCGGCGCACTCTGCAGCTACAGATCTCGGATCAAATCCCAATAAATCGACACCTTTTGAATCGATACTTTTTGAAACGGTATCTTTTGAATCAAACTCTCCTGAACCAATCTTGTTTGAATCAATCTCTTTTGAAGCAGGCTGTTCTGCATCGATCTGATCCGGTTCGGCGTCATTTGCGGTCGAAGCGGGGGTGCCGATATATCTGTGCGCGGTCAGCCTGCCGAGTGCTCCGCAGACTATCCCCATCGTAAATATCGCGCCCTTGTGAGTATTGACCCCGTCCGTGGCTCTCAGCATACGGTTTTCGGTGAGCTTGCCGGGATTTCTGAGTCGGGAGAAGGTTTCTGATGGTGATTCCTGCGCCGCTGCGCTGTCATATGCGATTAAAAAGCACTGCTCAAAGTACGGAAACAGGCTCGCGGAGCTGTTCATAAAGGTATATATATCCATATCCCTGTGACTGCCGCAGTTGAACCGATCCACAAGACCGGGCTTGGGAGTGACGCATACCTCGTAGAGCAGCGAGCGTACAGCATACTCGGCGATGAGGGAGGCAGCGCGATCCCGCAGAGAACTGCGGAGGATAGCCTGTGTGCGCTCCTGAAGCTCAGCGACCGTATGGACACGTCTGGACGCGCAGAGCCTGCCGGGAGCACCGCAGATGATGCAGCTTCTCTCAGGAAATCCAAGCGATTGGCGTTCGATCTTGACGGGAGATATAGCATGTTCACAGCCGGATGAATCATCCTCGGCAATGTCAGGCATCGCCAGTACATCCATATCGTACAGCCGCCCCTGCTCATCGGCATCCTCCAGCTCACAGCAGATCTGCTTGAGTACATGTGCCGGAGCGTCTGCGGCATAGAAGGCCTCATTGCCGGTTGCTTCATTTATCTCATATTTCTCCAGTATCTCGATGCGGCAGCGCTTTAAGGACAGCTCCAGCTCCTGCATGCCTGTGCGAAAGGCGTGCAGTATCAGCGGACTGTTTTTGATCGGACCGGCGATATTCATGGTAAAGCAGATAAGAGGCGTGGCATGACGCTTTAACATCTCATCTTGAATATCGGCGCGGCGCTCGCGTGCATCAAGCATCTCGGGCAGGGTTATTTCACGTAATTTCATTTCTAATAAGACCTCGAATGTTTAGTACAGACACAGAGCCATCATAAAGCATAATAACTGCATTGAAAAGAGACAGGGCTGAGAAGCCGCAGGTAAGGTTTGAAAACTGGTTTTGAAACTCACAAAAAATTCGTGTGAGTAAGTAGACATTATCGTCAAATAACGAATAAAAAAAGAATGGCGATTTTAAGCCTTTCGCCCATAAGCACAACATAAATATTGTGAAATATACGAAAAAAGTAATGATAGTAATTGTAATAATACAAACATATACTAGAGGCGAAAATTGTGCTGCTTTTCATGCATGGCTTATGCGGGACAGGAGGGAATCGTATGGCACAGGTAAAGGAGCTGATGCTCAATACCGAATGGTGCAAGGGCTGCGGTATATGCGCGGCATTTTGCCCTAAGAGAGCGTTGGAGATAGTCGGCGAGAAGGTTCGGCGTGTCGAGGGTGCGGAGTGCATTCTATGCGGCATGTGCGAGCTGAGATGTCCGGACTACGCAATCTATATCGAAGAAAAGGAGGGTGAGCAGGAGCAATGGGTAAAGTCGTACTGATGCAGGGCAATGAAGCCGTCGTAGAGGGTGCTATCACTGCCGGCATGCGTTTCTATGCCGGATATCCGATCACCCCGTCCACAGAGATAGCGGAGGTATCCGCGGTGCGTCTGCCGCAGGTTGGCGGCAAGTTCATACAGATGGAGGACGAGATAGCGTCCATAGCATGTGCCATAGGAGCGTCCGTGGCGGGACTCAAGTCCATGACCGCGACCAGCGGTCCGGGCTTCTCGCTCAAGCAGGAAAATCTCGGATATGCATGTCTGGCGGAGATACCGCTCGTGGTCGTAGATGTGCAGCGTACCGGCCCGTCCACGGGTATGCCTACTTCTCCGGCGCAGGGCGATGTCATGATGTCGCGCTGGGGCACACACGGAGACCATCCGATCATAGTGATCAGTCCGTCGAGCGTCAAGGAGACATATGATCTGATCATACATGCATTTAACCTGTCCGAAAGATACCGCACGCCTGTCATTTTCCTGATGGACGAGATAGTAGGACACTTAAGAGAGGGCATAGAGATACCCGATATCGAGGATATCTATGTCAAGAACAGGTCAAATGTGAAGTTCCCCGAGGCCAAGAGAAAGCCGTATCGTCTGCAGGAGGGCAGGACGGTTCCGAACTTTGCGCCCTTCGGTCGCGGACAGCGCTACAACATCACCGGACTGATACATGACGAGTCGGGCTTCCCGACGAACTCCAATGAGGAGGCTGAAAAGCTGATCGACCGCCTGATGCACAAAATCTCGGATAACTACGAGTGGATCGCAAAGTGCGAGCAGGTCAACATGGAAGACGCAGATGTGGCTATCCTCTGCTACGGCGGTACGATGAGAGCTGCGATCACGGCGATGGAGGAGGCGAGAGCCAAGGGCATCAGGTGCGGTATATTCCGCCCCGTCACCATATGGCCTTTCCCGGAGCGTGAGCTGGATGCGGTTGCCGGAAAGCTCAAAAAGCTGGTGGTTGCAGAGCACAACTACGGACAGATAGTGCTGGAAGCGGAGAGGATCGTCAAGGGACGCTGCCCGATAGAATTTGTCGGAAAGTATAACGGTACGGTCATCACCCCGGCAGAGATACTGAAGAAAGTGGAGGGAGCATCATGAGCGCGATGAGTGTAAATATCGGAGATGTCGACTCCGGCGGCAAGAAGAAAAACATGTCCAATCTCATATATAAGTATATGCGCCCCGAGCATCTCCCGCAGATATGGTGCGCGGGCTGCGGCAACGGCATCATCATGCGGGATGTGGCGCAGGCCATAGAAAATCTCGGACTGAGCAGAAACCAGACAGTCATAGTCTCCGGCATAGGCTGTTCATCGAGAGCGGCCGGATATATGGATTTCAACACTATCCATACCACGCACGGCAGAGCCATCGCCTTTGCGACGGGCATCAAGCTCGCCAATCCGGAGCTGGAGGTCATAGTCCTCGCGGGCGACGGAGATATCGCGGCGATAGGCGGCAATCATCTGATACACGCGGCAAGGCGCAATATCGGACTGACGGTAGTCGTCATGAACAACAACATCTACGGCATGACGGGCGGTCAGTACAGTCCTACCACGCCGACGGGTGATTTCGGAACGACGGCTCCCTACGGCAATCTCGACCGTTCCTTTGATATAGCCGGTCTGGCATACGGCGCGGGTGCGTCATATGCGGCGAGAGGCTCGGCATATCACGTACAGCAGACCATCCAGCTGATACAGGACGGCATACGCAATAAGGGATTTTCCATCATAGATGTCATGAGCATCTGCCCGACCTACTACGGCAGGAAGAACAAGAAGGGCAGCGCCGTGGACATGATGCGCTGGCAGAAGGAGCACGGCATCAGCGTAGAGCAGGCGGCAAAGCTCAGTGACGAGGAACTCAGGGACAAGCTGGTCATAGGACTGCTGCATCATGTACAGTATCCGGAATTTACATACAAATACGATGAGCTGATCAGACATCTGGCACAGGAGAGTGAAGACAATGAGTAAAATAGAACTTCGTCTGACCGGAAGCGGCGGACAGGGTGTCATACTGGCGTCTGTCATACTCGCCGAGGCGGCGGTGCAGGCAGGCAAATATACGGCGCAGAGCCAGTCCTACGGCCCGGAGGCGCGCGGCGGCAGTTGCAAGGCGGAGACTATCATATCCGACGAGCCGATAGGCTTCACCAAGGTGCAGCAGCCTGATTTCCTGATGGCATTGACACAGGACTCACTGAACAAATACACGCGCAATCTGCCGGAGAACTGCGTGATCATGATAGATGACGAGCTCGAGGTTCCTGAGGGCATATCCGACGCGCATGTGGTAAGGCTGCCTATACTCAGGACGGCGCGTGAGAAGGTAGGACGTCAGCAGACCGCCAATATAGTAGCGGTGGCATGTATCAATGAGATCATGGGCATAGTGGATGACGATACCTTGAGAAAGGCTGTCATCATGCATATCCCGGCAGGCACGGAGGCTGTGAACCGCAAGGCTCTGGAGGAGGGCATCGCTCTGGTTCCGGCGGACAAAAGAGCAGGCGTATCTCACGGAGATAAGGGAAAAGCGGCTCACGGCGGGAGGTCAGCGACCGAAACTGTGAAGGACGGATGCAAGTCAGATATAAAGGCGGCGGACTCAGCGTCTGCGTCAGACGGGGAGAAAAAGACCTCAGACGAAAAGCATGCCGCAGGCCGTGAAAAGTCTCACAAGGGAGCGCATGAGGGCAAGAAGGGAGCATCCAGATGAATGTTCATGAATATCAGGCAAAGGAGCTGCTCAGAGACTACGGCGTACCGGTGCCGTCAGGACATCTGGCT
>CAVJQN010000026.1:4234-10263 GCA_963651635.1 Agathobacter sp. | reverse complement strand
TGGCGATCGGCATTACCGGCGAGAACTATGAGTATGACGGTGCTGCCCACGCACCCACGGGTATAACCGTGACAGGGGATAAGGTGACGGTGAGTGAGCTTAAAGTTACCTATAAGAGTGAGGACGGTACGACCTACCCGGAGAGTGAAACTGCCCCGACCAACGCAGGCAAGTATATCATGACCGTGAAAGTGCCGGACAGCAACACGAAATATACCGGCTCTGCGGCCTGTGCCTTTGAGATCAAGCCCAAGGCACTGACAGCTACCATCACGGCTGATGACAAGACCTATGACGGCAATACGACTGCCGCTGCAACTCCGACGTTAGACGGTGTGGTTGGAAGCGACAGCGGCAATGTGACCGCTGTGGTGACAAATCCCGTGTTTGAGGACAAGAACGCCGGCGACAACAAAAAGGTTACTGCGTCAATCACGCTTGAAGGAACAGCTGCAGGCAATTATACAGTGAATGTCACGGCCGAGACGAAGGCGAACATCACAGCTAAGGAAGTCACCATCAGCGGTGTGACTATCGACAAAAAGAAGTACTATGACGGCAAAACCACTGCCAAGATAACGAACAGCGGTGAGCTTATCGGCATTATGACCGGCGATACTGTCACAATCAAGACCGGCACGGCGAGCTATGACGACGCAAAAGTTGGCAAGGATAAGACAGTAACATTCACCGGCTTTGAGCTGACAGGTACTGACGCAGGCAACTATAAGCTGAAAGAGCAGCCAACAAGTGTCAAGGCAAACATTGCGAGACGACGTGATAGTGATGATGACGACGATACCACCTCTGGGGTAATTGCAAAGCCGGATATGATCGTCGCTGTGGGTCCTGGCAACAACATTATCCTCGATATCACCGGCGCGGCAGCGAACTTCAACACGAAGGAGGTCGGCGGGAATAAGCCCGACACCCTCTACGGCAACTATACACTGACCGGCGATGCAGTGAATAACTACATGCTGACTCAGCCTACGGACACGACGGAGAAGATTCAGAGTACCGATAACACAATGACCGCACCCGAAACCGGCGACGAGAGCAGCATAATCCGTTGGATCGTGTTGGCACTCCTCAGCGGCATAGGTGTTGTCGCAATGATAGTACTCGGAAAGAGGAAAAAATAAGCAAATAGCAGAAGGGGCTGTCGCACTCTCTTAAAAATACTGCCTTTACTTTCAAAAAAAACTAACTTATCATGAGAAGCAAAGAAGAAAGGCACATACGACGCGGGTATATGAATGTACCGAGTTGGCAGGGTCGCAGCGGGTGCAGTGCCCCGGCGATACAGAGGAAGTGAGAGCGTGAAGAAACTCAACAAGAGAAAAAGATCGGACAGAAATGACAATGCGCTTGCGGTGATGACGGTATCGGCTGTCATCATATGCATGGCTGTCATCGTCAATCTCAAGGTCTCCGCTCTCGAGGAGAAGAACAACACATACACGCGGCGTCTGAACATACTCGAGCAGGAGCTGGCGCAGGAGCAGGATCGCGCTCAGACGCTGGAGGAGGATCGTCTGAAGGTTCAGACGAAGCAGTATATAGAAAAGGTGGCGAAGGAGAAGCTGGGACTTGTCAATCCGGATGAGATCATACTCAAACCCAACAAGAAGTAGCGATCCGGCGGGAGCCATCACGCCAGAAGCATATGCGTGAGAAGATATTAAAGACGATCAGGACATACGGGCTTTTGAGCCGTGGAGACAGGTGTATCCTTGCAGTCAGCGGGGGAGCCGACTCCATGGCTCTTTTGTACGTGCTGTGCTCGCTGAGAGATGAGCTGGGCATATCGCTCAGAGCCGTGCACGTCCATCACGGACTGCGAGGCGCCGAGGCGGACAGAGATGCCGCGTGGGTGCAGGAGAGCTGTGCGAGACTGAATGTTCCTTGCGAGGTCAGATATGTCGACGTGCGGGAGTATGTGGGCAGGACGGGCACCTCTGTCGAGGAGGGGGCGCGCATACTCAGATACGAGGCGCTGTTTGCCGCGGCGCGGGCATGGGAAGAGGAGAAAGCGGCAAATGCTTTTAACGGGCAGGATGTGTCAGATAAGTGCCCACCATCCACCGGGCAGAGTGCACTAAACGGAACATATGATAAATCTCACGTAAAAATAGCGGTGGCGCACAATCTCAACGACAACGCCGAGACGATCCTCATGCAGATGGCGCGGGGCAGCGGTCTGAGAGGGATAGGCGGCATCGCCGCGGTAAACGGAAGGATCATACGCCCTCTCCTGTGTGTAAAGCGCAGCGAGATAGAGGAATATCTGACGAAGACGGGTATCTCATGGGTGACAGACTCTACCAATCTGGACGATGAATATACCCGCAACAGGATACGCCACAGGGTGCTGCCGGAGCTGGAGGCGGGAGTCAACAGCGCCGCCGCGGAGCATATCGCGGCAGCGGGCGAGATGATATCGCAGGCATATGAGTACATACGGGACAATGCTCAGCGTCTAGTACGGGAGTATGCGGTCTGTGAGGAAGATTTGCACAAAGGCGCATCTTTCGGAAAAGACAGACAAAACGAGATAGGTCATGCGGCGGAAGGACGCATAGTCAGGGATAGTGACGATGCACAAAGCAGCGACAGCATGACGTGCCGCTTTCCCGTGGATGTCCTGCGCGGGCAGCCGCAGATACTGCGCGGGACGATAGTTCTGATGCTGATTGAGCGCATATGCGGGACACGAAAGGACATATCCTCGGTGCATGTGGCGGACATCATCTCACTCATCGACAAGGAGACCGGAAAGCGCATCATGCTCCCATATGGGCTTGTGGCGCGGAGAGAGTACGGATTCATATATATAGAAAGATACCAAGAAAATACACAACTGAAACCACCCAGAGCCAATAAGGCACACAAAGCAGATAAATCAGACAAGGCATACGAAGAAAATAATGCAAAAGAACTGCTCGGATCAAGCACAAGTGACGAAGATACGCAAAAAAACACAGTAAAATCGGACACCTCGAAAGTATCAGCAGACACAGAAATGAACATCTCGGGGGACATTACCGCGGACGTGATGTGCGACGGCACCGATATATCAACGCATTTTAGCACCCGAATATTGCCCTACAACGGCGAATCTGTCCCCGTCGGAGAATATACAAAGTGGTTTGACTATGATAAAATATCTAATTCGGTGGCATTTCGCTGCAGACAGCCGGGGGACTATATCATGCTGGGCGGTACGGGGCACAAATCCGTCGCAGCCTACATGACCGATCGCAAGATACCGGCGGCGCGCAGAGACTCGATCCCGATGGCGGCTGACGGCAGCCATATCATGTGGATCGTGGGCTACCGCATCAGCGAGGCATACAAGGTCACGCAGACGACGAAAAAAGTGCTTGAGATCCGCTATATCGCGGACGAGGGAGAGACGGATGGCTGAGAAAATCACGGTTATGTATACCGAGGAGCAGATCGACAGTATGGTGAGGCAGCTGGCGGAGCAGATCAACAAGGACTACGCGGGCAAGACCATCAGACTGGTATGCATACTGAAGGGTGCTTCGGTATTTATGTGCGATCTGGCAAAGAGGATCACGGTCCCGGTCACATTTGACTTCATGTGCGTATCGAGCTACGGAGGCACGACCTCCACAGGCATGGTGAAGATACTCAAGGATCTCGATCAGGGCATCGAGGGCGAGGACGTCCTGATAGTGGAGGATATCATCGACACGGGCAGGACGCTCAAGAGCCTCAAGCAGCTGCTGGAGCACAGAGGCGCGGCGAGCGTGAAGATAGTGACGCTGCTGGACAAGCCCTCGCGGCGTGTGGAAAACGGAGTCGAGGCGGACTACTGCGGATACAGGATACCGGACGCATTTGTCGTAGGCTACGGACTGGACTATGACGAGGCATACAGAAATCTGCCGTATATCGGCGTGCTCAACTTTGAATAAGGGAGATAAACAGCTTGAACCAGAGACAGAATCCATTCAGAAGCCTTGTGATTTTCATGGCGCTTTTTGCGGCGGCATGGTTTATCTCGGGTCTGTTCGAGAGCACGACAGAGACGTCGTCGATCTCTCGCGCACAGTTTGAAAGACGCATCGCAAACGGCGACATAGCGCAGGTCACGATCAGCCAGAATGAGCAGGTGCCGACCGGCGTCGCATTTGTCGTAGGCAGGGACAGCACGGTGGTGCAGTACAATGTATCGGATGTCAACGCGCTCCAGGAGGAGCTGGAGAGCTCGGGCATCGACTACACCATGAGAAATATCTCCACGACGACATCACTTATCATGCAGATAGCGCCGATTCTGATATCGGTGGTGATGCTCGTCGTATTTATGTCATTTATGCGGGGCACCTCGTCCGGCAATATGCATATGATGAACTTCGGCAAGTCCCGCGCACGTATGTCCAATACGAGCGATATCAACTTCGCGCAGGTGGCGGGTCTGGAGGAGGAAAAGGGAGATCTCGAGGAGCTGGTGGATTTCCTGCGCAATCCGGGCAAATACACGGCTCTGGGCGCGAGGATCCCCAAGGGCGTGATACTGGAGGGACCTCCCGGCACCGGCAAGACGCTGCTGGCCAAGGCGGTCGCCGGAGAGGCTAAGGTGCCCTTCTTTTCCATATCGGGCTCTGACTTCGTGGAAATGTTCGTGGGAGTGGGTGCATCGCGTGTGAGAGACCTTTTCGCCGATGCCAAGAAGAACGCGCCCTGCATCATATTCATCGACGAGATCGATGCTGTCGGACGGCGGCGCGGCTCGGGTCTGGGCGGCAGTCATGACGAGAGAGAGCAGACGCTCAATCAGCTGCTGGTCGAGATGGACGGCTTCTCCGTCAATGAAGGAATCATCGTCATGGCGGCGACAAACCGCCCCGATATTCTGGATCCGGCGATACTGCGTCCGGGAAGATTTGACAGGAAGATATCGGTCGGACGCCCGGATGTCAAGGGCAGAGAGGCGATACTCAGAGTGCATGCCAAGGACAAGCCGCTCAGAGATGATGTGGATCTGGGACGTGTGGCAAAGACCACGGCGGGATTTACGGGAGCCGATCTTGAAAATCTGCTCAACGAGGCGGCTATCCTGACCGCCAAGGAGGGCAACAAGGCGATAGGACAGCCGGAGATAGATGCCTCATTTATCAAGGTCGGTATCGGCTCTGAGAAGAAGAGCAAGGTCATGACGGAGCGCGACAAGCGCATCACGGCATATCACGAGGCGGGACATGCTATACTGTTCCACGACCTGCCGATGATGGATCCCGTGCATACCGTATCTATCATACCGACGAGCAGCGGAGCGGCGGGATTTACCATGCCTCTGCCGTCCTCGGATGATATGTTCAATACCAAGGAGAAGATGCTGGAGCATATCCAGGTGGCGCTGGGCGGGCGTATAGCCGAGGAGCTGATCTTCGGAGACGTGACGACGGGAGCCAGTCAGGATATCAAGCAGGCGACAGCCATCGCCAAGGCGATGGTCATGCAGTACGGCATGAGCGACCGTGTCGGACTGGTCAACTACGGCAGTGAGGGCGACGAGATATTCATCGGGCGTGATTTCGGGCAGACGAAGTCCTACGGCGAGCATATGGCGACGGTGATAGACGAGGAGATCAAGAATATCATCGACACATGCTATGCGAAGGCTAAAGCCATCATCGAGAGCAGGCGCAATGTGCTGGATGCGGCATGTGAGCTGCTGCTGGACAGGGAGAGGATCACGGGAGATGAGTTCGATGCGCTTTTCCCGGCAGGTGAGAGGAGCAGCGACGGCACGCAGGATCAGGAGCAAAAGGGAGCATGGGGCGATACCGCCACTGTCGCTGTGGACGTAGCGCCGGACGGATACAGGGAGACAGCTTCTGCGATATCCGAGGCATCATCTGCGACATCCGATGCATCAGGGCAGTCTTCGGGAGCATTAGGGCGGTCTGCCGCTGCGGCACAGGACACTGCATCGTCTGCGCAGAACGTGCAGGAAGGTGTGGGACAGTCAGTCGCGCAGGCAGCGACGGCAG
>CAVJQN010000026.1:1710-4224 GCA_963651635.1 Agathobacter sp. | reverse complement strand
GCAAAAGGGAGCATGGGGCGATACCGCCACTGTCGCAGTGGATGTAGCGCCGGACGGATACAGGGAGACAGCTTCTGCGATATCCGAGGCATCGGAGCAGTGTCAGGGAGCATCAGGGCGGTCTGCCGCCGCGGCACAGGACACTACATCGTCTTTGCAGAACGCGCAGGCGGGCAGCGGTGCACCTAAGACGAAGAAACGCTCGTTTGAGGAGGTCGTGCGTGAGGCTACGGCACGCCCGGAGGATGACAAGAACGGCTGACGAGTATTTACAAGGCGCAGTTATTCAGAAATCACTGCGCGGGTCTGTATCATTAAAAAACAGACTAAACAAAAATATAACAACCATAAACAAAAATAATAAAAAACGTGGGCTGACGCGATGTGCGTCAACCCACGTTTTACCGATATGGTAAATCAAGAAAAACTAAGTTATGGCGCAGGCACTGTATAAACATCATGCACATATCAGATGCAGATAGGTGAAACCGAACTCATTTACTTGACGATCCCTAAGTTCGGATAATACCTAAACAGCACCTTTGCCACGAGCTTGTCCCTCTCGACGAAGGTATAGTCATGCTCGGGGTCGGTGCTCGCGGAGCGCATCGCTATCTTTTCCCAATATCGCGCGTCCAGCGAGTTGTTGCGGTTGTCTCCGAGGAAGAAGTAGCAGTCCTCGGGAACCTCGAAGTGCATGGATGGCTCCGGCTCCATCTCCTCTTTCAGGTACGGCTCGTCCAGCGGCTCCGTCGAGCCGTTGATATAGACCTTGCCGTCCACGATATCGACGGTATCCCCGGGCAGACCGATGAGACGCTTGACGTAGTAGATCTTCTCATCGAGAGGATAGCGGAAGATGATGATATCGCCGCGCTCAGGCTCTGAGAACAGATACGAGAGGCGCGAGCCTATCACCCTGTCGCCCGTCATGATGGTATCCTCCATGGATGCCGACGGTATACGAGAGTTGGCGATGATAAAGGAGTTCAGGAACAGGGCGATCGCTGCGGCTGCGACAAGAACCTTGACCCATTCGATGAGCTCTTTTTTGATATCGAGCTTCTCGTCTGAATCGTTATTTCCCTTGCGCCCGGCTGCACCCGTGCCGGCGTCATGAGAGTGGTGTAGCCTGTTGCTGTCAGGTGTCTGCTGTGGCGCGTCTCCTGCCCCGCCTGCGCCTGCACCCTGCGTCTTACTGCCCTTGTTCAGTTCCTCAGATGTATTTTGTCTCATAGCCATCTAGTTTAATTCACGCCGTCATGATGTGCAAGTGTCAATCATCTGGCGGTTATCATCCGACTGTCATATGACAATCACAGAATTGCCACTAATCACCTGATAGCTGTTACCTCATATCCCGCGTCTGTCACAGCCTTTGTCACAGCCTCGTCGCTGACATCGCCCGAGGTCTCGATGACTGCCGTGCCTTTCTCATGGCTGACCTCAGCCGCAGTGATGCCGGCGACCTCCTCAAGCGCTTTCTTGACCCTTGCCTCGCAGTGGGGGCACATCATTCCCGTGATACATACTGTCTTTGACATAGCTGCTCCTTTCGTTCCGGTTGAAATGTTGTTTATATCAGATTCCGCGCCGGAGCGGCGCTTTGGAGAGATCCTCCTGTCGCGTCCGGCGTCGCGGATATCCAGCAGATTGAGGCGCAGCGCGTTCATGCATACGAAAAAGCTGGAGCATGCCATCGCTGCCGCGCCGTACATGGGCTTCATGGCTATCCCGTAGATGCCCATGGCAAATGGTATGCACAGCGCGTTATAGAAAAACGCCCAGAAGAGATTTTCATGGATATTCCTGATAGTGGCGCGGCTGAGCCGCACTGCCGCGCTGACATCCGAGAGGCGCGATTTCATGAGCACGATATCGGCTGCATCTATCGCCACGTCTGCGCCTGCGCCTATCGCGACGCCCACGTCTGCTCTTGTCAGTGCGGGCGCGTCATTGATGCCGTCGCCCACCATCGCGACCTTGGCTCCGCCCTGCCTGAGCTGGCGCACTATCGCCTCCTTGCCGTCCGGGAGCACGCCCGCTATGACGCGGTCTACGCCCGCCTGAGCGCCGATAGCATTTGCCGTATGCTCATTATCCCCGGTCACCATGACGACGCTGATGCCCATGTTTTCCAGCTCGCGTATAGCCTGTGCCGAGTCCTCCTTGATGGTATCGGCGACGGCGATGATGCCGAGCAAACGCCCGGAAGCGCCGGGATCCGGCGCAGATGCTGTGGCAGCCTGCGGGGCAGATGAACACGTCAATCGTGCTGCTGTCAGGTCGCCGGATACGCCGTCGCTGCACACAGGATCACCCGCAGGCAATATGACCTCGGCAAAAAACAGCGGCGTCTTGCCCTCGGCGGCGAGTGACTCGCTGCGCTTTAAGAGCGTCTCGCTGACACTTACCTTTTGCGATATGAACCGGGCACTTCCCCCGAGGAGCACGACATCACCCAGCCGCGCCGTGAGACCGTTGCCGGGAAGAGCCTCAAAGTCGGTGACTTCC
>CAVJQN010000026.1:0-1646 GCA_963651635.1 Agathobacter sp. | reverse complement strand
CTTGCCAGCGGATGCTCTGAACGCTGCTCCAGCGCGTAGGCGAGGCTCAGCAGCTCGTCCTCACTCATACCGTCTGCCGGGATGATATCCGTCACGGAGGGTGCGCCCGCCGTGATGGTGCCTGTCTTGTCGAGCGCTACGGTCTCGACACGCCCTATCGCCTCAAGAGATGCCGCTGTCTTATAGAGTATGCCGTGCTTTGCGCCGACTCCGCTTCCGACCATGACAGCTACGGGAGTAGCCAGTCCGAGAGCACACGGGCAGGAGATGACCAGCACACAGATGCCCCGGGCGATGGCCCAGCCGGGATCCCTGCCCATGAGCACCCATATGATGATGGTCAGCAGCGCCAGACCTATGACAGCAGGGACGAAGACGGCGGACACCTTGTCGGCGATCCTCGCCAGCGGAGCCTTCGTAGCCGCGGCATCAGAGACCATCCTGATTATCTGGGAGAGTGTGGTATCCTCCCCGACCCTCGACGCTCTGCATCTGATATATCCGGACTGATTGATGGTAGCTGCCGATACGCTGTCGCCCTCAGCCTTATCCACAGGGATGGACTCGCCGGTCAGCGCGGATTCGTTGATCGCGGTATGCCCCTCGAGGATGATGCCGTCGACAGGTATATTCTCACCGGGCTTTACGATGAAGATATCGCCGACCGCGACCTCATCGATGCCGACCACGGTCTTCGCGCCGTCTCGCAGCACGGTCGCCTCCTTGGGCGCGAGCTTCATCAGGCTCCTGAGCGCGTCTGTGGTGCGCCCCTTGGACATCGCCTCCAGCATCTTGCCGACGGTGATGAGTGTCGGTATCATCGCCGCCGACTCGAAGTACAGATGATTCATCGCATAGTACATGACCTGCTCGTGATCGCCCAGTCCCATATACCAGATCATGAAAAAGAGCGCTACCAGTGAGTATGCAAATGCAGCCGACGAGCCGAGTGCCACCAGCGTATCCATATTTGTGCCGCCGTGCAGGACGGCGCCGAAGCCCTGCGAGAAGAACTTGCGGTTGATGAACATCACTATGACCGCGAGCAGCATTTCTGCAACTCCGACAGCCACATGATTGTGAAAGAGTGCCGGGGCAGGCCATCCCCACATGGATACGCCCATGGACAGATACATGAGCACCAGCAGGAAGGCTGCCGACGTGATAAGACGCTTTTTCATGACGGGAGTTTCGCGATCCGCCAGCGCATCCTCTTCCTCCTTGAGCTTGTCGGACGCACGAGCCCCTCGCAGTGATGCCCCGTATCCGGCGTCCTGTACTGCCTTGATGATATCGGACGGAGAGGCTGTGCCCTCTACGCCCATCGAGTTCGTGAGCAGGCTGACCGCACAGCCCGTCACGCCGGGGATCCTGCTGACAGCCTTTTCGACCCGCGCCTGACACGCGGCGCAGCTCATACCCGTTACGTTATATGTGTCCATAATTATCTCCTTGCTTTCTGTGATACAACCGGATTGCTACGCGCTGCGCGCTCCCGCAATCCGGACAAACATGCGTATTCCGCTCATTTTTCTGCGAAAAATGGCTACATACTTATGTTTGTGCGGGTCTCAAGGTCAGAAGTCCTCCCGCAAGCGAGCTTGCGTCGGACTCTGACTTTTCGACCCTGTGTATCACTTCATGAG
>CAVJQN010000025.1:0-4564 GCA_963651635.1 Agathobacter sp. | reverse complement strand
CGTATATACCGGGCGTGCAGCTGCGTGGGGTGTGAAAAAGCGGGCAGGTGCCGAGGGGATGGCATCTGCCCGCTTTTCAGGTTGCACGGATTGTTTCGCGCTTTGTGTTTGACTTAAGCTACCGTATAGAAGCGCACATCGGGATCCGCCGCCCATGTGGGCTTGAGACCTACGAAGACATCCTTCTTGAACATATCGGTATCGAGATATGCCTTTGCATGCTCCATGCTGTCAAAGCCGTGGATGACCTGCACGTCCTCATCGCGGATGAGCAGCTCCTTGGTCAGTGCGCCGGGGATAGTATCAAGGAACGGCTGGCGGTAGTCATTGTAGACCTTGGCGGCAGCGGGGCGATTCTCCGGCTTGATAGTCATGGTAATCTCAAGATATGCATTAACCTTCATAAGTAAGTACCTCCTTGTAATTTGTGCATTGTTGCAGCCTGCTGCTGTTTGCTCTGGCTGCTTGTTTTAGTTGCTTGCTTTACTGCATCTCCGGAATGCGAGATAAATATATCAGAGAGACTAAAGCAAAAAAAGATATAAAGAAATTTATGAGCCACTTATAAATTTCATAGTGGCTTTTGCTAATGCGTGAAATATTGTAAAATGAAACCGATAGACTTAATGAATGCTGTATCACGGAAAGGCGGTATGAAATGTACCAGAAAAAGACAGAGACAGACATCAGGTGTCCACTGGAATACGGACTTGATATATTCGGCGGGAAATGGAAGTCGCGCGTGATATGCGTCCTGAACGAAAAGGGGACGCTGCGATACAGCGGCATCCGCAATGAGATGATAAATATCACGGATGCCGTGCTGGCAGCGACTCTCAAGGAGCTGATAGGCGACGGCATAGTATCGCGCGAGCAGTATGCCGAGATACCGCCGAGAGTGGAATATTCATTGACTCAGAAGGGACGCTCCGTCGTACCCATACTCCAGAGTATATGCACATGGGCGGGGATGTATCAAAAGGAGCAGTCGGATACCATGCTCGCGCAGTGCCAGAAGTGCGACCACCGGTGATGAGCACCGAGCTGCGCTGAGCACCGAGTTCTGCTGTCGCTTTGCGAGGGAAGATTACAGCTGTTCACAGACATCACTTCATCATATCTGCGGCGAGCGCCTTGATCTGCGCGAAGTTTGTCTCATCAAGCGCCGAATTGATCTTCACGATGGTATCCGCATATGTGAGATCCTTGCAGCTCTCGAGACGCTTCTGCATACAGCGGGCGGCTGTCGGCGCCCATGATCCGTTTTCTATCAGTCCTACCTTCCTTGATTTGAAGTTCCGCTCCGCAAGGTCGGCGATGAACTCGCGCATCGCGGGGAAGACATCACCGTTGTATGTGATGCTGGCGAGCACCAGCCGGTCGCATCTGAAAGCATATGAGATGGCCTCATGGATATCGCAGACAGTCAGATCCGCGATGAACACATTGTCACAGCCCTGCTCATGGAGCTGTTCCGACAGCTCTATCGCGGCATCCTCGGTATGCCCGTAGACAGAGCAGTACGCGATGAGCACACCCTCGATCTCGGGACGATATGACGACCATGTATCGTAAAGGTCGATATAGCTGCTAAGATCTCCGGTGAGCACAGGTCCGTGCAGAGAGCATATCGTGCGTATATCCAGTGATGCGGCCTTCTTGAGGAGCGCCTGCACATTGGCTCCGTACTTGCCTACGATACCGAAATAGTATCTCGCCGCCTCATCTGTCCACTCCTCATCCGCATCTGTCGTGCCGAACTTGCCGAAGCCGTCGGCACTAAAGAGCACCCTGTCAGTCTCATCATAAGTGACTATGACCTCAGGCCAGTGCACCATGGGCGCCGTCATGAAATGCAGGATATGCCTGCCGAGCTTCAGCTCCGAGCCGTCGCCTACGATGATGCTCCGCTCGGCGTAGTCCGTGCCGAAGAACTGCGCGGTCATGGCCGCCGCCTTGGCTGAGGTGACAAGTATAGCCTCGGGATAGCGCTCCATGAAGTAATCAATATTCGCCGAATGATCCGGCTCCATGTGCTGTACTATGAGATAGTCGGGTGAGGCGCCGTGCATTATCCCGTCTATGTTGGACAGCCATGCATCCTGCAGATCCCAGCCGACGCTGTCCATGACAGCTGTTTTGTCATCGACTATCAGATAGGAATTGTATGCCATGCCGCTTTCCAGGTCGAACTGACCCTCAAAGAAGTCATCCTCATAGTCGTTGACACCCACATTGTATATATCCTTGGTAATCTTTTCCATGCTCGTACCGGCAGCGCAGAGGCTGCATATCCTTTCCTGTGCAAATGTATGTTTGACTGCAAGGCGGCGTGTATCATGCCATCGGAATTATAGCATATCAGGGGCGCACGGTTCAGACTGAAAAAACATACAGCCGTGATGAATGAATATTCATAATTTATGCATAAAACCAACAAAAAACGCAATCGCGCTTGACAGTATGAAATAATATGCATATCATGATGCATAAAGTCATCAATGAGGCGCGGCGGACGCGCATATAAAGCAAACGGAGAGAATATCATGAAAAAGGAAGACATCAAAAAAATCGTACTGGCATACTCGGGCGGACTGGACACATCCATCATCATCCCGTGGCTCAAGGAGAACTATAACGATCCCGAGATCATAGCTGTTTCGGGCAATGTAGGACAGGCGGACGAGCTGGAGGGCCTTGAGGAGAAGGCGCTCAAGACGGGCGCGTCCAAGCTGATCGTAGCCGATCTGGTGGATGAGATGGTGGACGATGTCATCATCCCTGCCATGAAGATGGGCGCGAGGTACGAGACATATCTGCTGGGTACGGCATTTGCCCGTCCTATCATAGGCAAGAAGCTGGCGGAGATAGCCATCGCCGAGGGTGCGGACGCTATCTGTCACGGCGCTACCGGCAAGGGCAACGATCAGGTGCGCTTCGAGCTTGCAATCAAGAGATTTGCTCCGGATATCCATATCATAGCTCCGTGGAGGGAGTGGGATATCAAGTCGCGTGACGAGGAGATAGACTATGCCGAGGCGCACCATGTGCCGCTGAAGATATCACGCGAGACCAACTATTCCAAGGACAAGAACCTGTGGCATCTGAGCCATGAGGGTCTGGATCTCGAGGATCCCGCCAACGAGCCTGACTATGACAAGCCGGGATTTCTTGAGATGGGTGTATCACCGATCGCTGCGCCGGATGAGCCGACATATGTGACCATCGACTTTGAGGCGGGCGCTCCCGTGGCGCTCAACGGCGAGAAGATGAAGGCGTCCAAGATCATCGAGAAGCTCAATGAGATCGGCGGCGCGAACGGCATCGGCATCATCGACATCGTGGAGAACCGTCTGATCGGCATGAAGGATCGCGGCGTATACGAGACTCCCGGCGGAACTATCCTCTACTTTGCGCATGAGCATCTGGAGATGCTGACCATGGACAAGGAGGTGCTGCACGAGAAGCAGAAGCTCGCGGTAGACTATGCCGATCTGATCTATAACGGCAAATGGTTCAGCCCGCTGCAGGAGGCTCTGACGGCATTTGCCAATGAGAGCAACAAGTATGTGACCGGTTCGGTCAAGCTCAAGCTCTACAAGGGCAACATCATCCCGGCGGGAACCACCAGCCCGTACAGTCTGTACAGCGAGGATCTGGTGACCTTCGGAGAGTCCGACTACGATCAGGCACAGGCAGCAGGCTTCATCAATATCTGGGGTCTGCCGACCAAGGTACAGGCGCTGCGCGAGCAGGGCAAGCTGTGAGGATATACGGCTGATGAAGAAGATGTGGAGCGGACGCACGTCCGGAGAGACAAACAAGCTGGCGGATGATTTCAACTCGTCTATACATTTCGACTGCCGCATGTACCGCGAGGACATCACGGGATCGTGCGCGCACGCGCGGATGCTCGCCAGATGCGGGATCATCACCGAGGACGACGCGCAGCGGATAGTCAGCGGGCTGCAGAGTATACTTGCGGATATCGACAGCGGCGAGCTGGAGATAGATCCTACCGCCGAGGATATCCATATGTTCATAGAGGAGATACTGACGGAGCGCATCGGAGATGCGGGCAAGCGTCTGCATACGGCGAGGAGCCGCAACGATCAGGTGGCGCTTGATCTGAGGATGTATCTCATGAACGAGGAGAGCGAGATAGCGGAGCTGGTGCGTGAGCTGATACGGGCGATAGTGCATGTGGCGGATGAGAATAAAACCGCCATCATGCCCGGATATACGCATCTTCAGAGGGCACAGCCGATACTTTTTGCACATCAGCTGCTGGCATATGCATGGATGCTGATGCGGGATCTGGACAGGCTCGGCGACTGCCGCAGGAGAACCAATGTATCGCCTATCGGGAGCTGCGCTCTGGCGGGGACGACATTTGCCACGGACAGGCGATATGAGGCCGAGCTGCTGGGCTTTGACAGCATTTGCCCCAACAGCATAGACGGGGTGAGCGACAGGGACTTTGCGATAGAGCTGCTGAGCTGCCTGTCGATGCTCATGATGCATATGAGCCGCATGAGCGAGGAGCTGATACTGTGGTCGAGCT
>CAVJQN010000024.1:0-3271 GCA_963651635.1 Agathobacter sp. | reverse complement strand
CCCGTCCGATAGCCATGCTCTCGCTCGTGCGAGCACGGCTCGCGCATGGCTGCCGGACGGGGCTTTCATCGCACATGATACCCGATATCCCCACACCGGGAAAGTAGGCTGCGCATATAGTAAGGTTTAGTAAGAATGTTGTAAGGTGTCGCCGCCTTACGTTCTCTGCCACGTATGCCTGCTGAAAAGGATGAGCACGGGCAGTATCTCGAGCCTGCCGAGCAGCATGGTCAGCGTCAGCACGATGGTCGAGAAGTCGCTGTAATCTGCAAAGCTGGCATACGGGCCGACCGCCTCAAAGGCAGGTCCCACATTGGATATACAGGTGAGCGCCGCGGAGAAGTTCGTGAAAAAGTCATGCTTTACGGCATACGTTCCTGCATCAGAGATAATCGTCACGATCTGCCCGTTTGCGGGATCAAAGGCAAGCAGCAGCACCGCCGCAAGCAGTATGAAAAGATAGAGCGTGATAAATGCAAAGACATCATTGATCGTCCTGCTCTCCAGCGTCTTGCCCTCAAACCGCGCCTTCGGCACATATCGGGGGTTTATCAGCTTGCGTATATTGATATAGGCGCCCTTGACCGCGATGACGATACGGGACACCTTGATGCCTCCGGCGGTGGAGCCTGCCATCGCGCCTATGAACATCACTATCACGAGGCTGGTGCGGGCGAGCATCGGCCAGACATCATAGTCGGTCGTGGTATATCCCGCCGTGGTCATGAGCGATGCCACCTGAAACAGCGAGTGGCGGAACGCCTCCTCCGTGGTATAGCTCTGCGGAAATGCCTCAAAGCGCCACAGCAGGCTGACAAATACCAGAGACACGGCGAGAGCAATGATGAAGAAATAGCTCCTGACCTCCTCACTGCGCAGGACATCTCTCCATTTGCCGATGAGCAGGAGATAGTAGAGGCTGAAATTGCAGCCGAAGAGTATCAGGAAGACAGACATGACATACTGTGAAAATGCCGGAAACAGCTCCATGCTCCCCGGTATGAAGCCGAAGCCGCCCGTGCCTGCGCAGCCGAAGGTGGCGAGCAGGCTGAAGAAGAGCTGCTCGCTTTCATATCCCGGGATAGGTGTATCCAGCATCAGTATGATGACCTCAAGGACTGTCATGCCCAGATAGATCAGATAGAGTATGCGCGCGTTGATCTTCATCTTGGAGACCAGCTTGCCGACCTGCGGCCCCGGGCTCTCTGCGCGAAGCAGATGCATCGAGGAGCCGTCGTCGCTCTCCGGGATGAATATGAGGACAAATACCAGTATGCCCATGCCGCCTATCCAGTGGGAAAAGCTCCTCCAGAACAGCGTGGAGTGCGACACGGCAGTGATATCCGTGATGACGCTCGATCCCGTGGTGGTAAAGCCCGACATTATCTCAAACCACGCATCCACATAGTGCGGTATATCGCCGTTGATGACGAAGGGTATCGCGCCGAACAGCGTCAGTACTATCCAGACCAGCGCCGTCAGGGCAAAGCCCTCCTTCTGATAGAGACTGTTTCTCTTAGGCTTGGGTATCTGAAGCAGACGCCCCAGCAGCGCCAGCGCCAGTATAGGTATCAGAAATGCTAGGATATGTCTCACAGACTCCCCGTAGATGAGGCTCACCGCAAGCGGCGCCGTCATCAAAAGGCTCTCCAGTATCATGATCTTGCCCAGGATAGCTCCGAGCTTTATGTAGTTCATATCATGCCTCTTATTCGAATATATCGGCCAGATCGTCGAGATTTTTAAGCGTCGTGACTACCACGACATTGTCCCCGGCGTGTATCTCAGAGCTGCCGTCCGGGATCATCACCTCGTTGTTGCGGATAATGCAGGCAATCAGGCAGTTCTTCTTGATGGACAGCTCTCTGAGCGGTGTATCGTAGGTATGGTCGGGATTGCGCGCGGCAAACTCCAGCGCCTCCACCTGATTGTTGACCAGCTGATAGAGCGTCTGCACATTGCTGCCGATGGAGTTGGACAGTGCGCGTGCGTAGCTGACGACGCGGCTGGCGACCACCTGCTTGGGAGAGATGGTATTGTCGATGCACAGCTCGTCGAGCATGCCGAACAGGTCGTCGTTTTCGACCTGGGTGATGGACTTGTATACGCCCTTCTTGTGGGCGAACATGGAGACGATGATATTCTCCTCGTCTCTGGGGGTCAGCGCGACAAATGCGTTCATCGCCTCGATGCCCTCCTCTATCAGCAGATCATGCTGCGTACCGTTGCCGCATACCACCATGACACGCGGCAGACGGTCGGCGAGAGACTCCGCCTTGGCTGCATTTTCCTCGATCAGCTTGACCTTGTAGCTCTTGCGCGACAGCGCGTCCGCGAGATAGAAGCCTATCTTGCCGCCGCCTATGATCATCACGTTCTTGAGATGGGAGGTCACGAGATTGGCCTCCTCCAGAAACTCGCCGAGCTTGCTGGCATCGGCAGTGACATGGATGCGGTCGCCCTCCTGTATGACGAAGTTGCCGCCGGGGATGCTCACCTCGTCGCCCCTCTGGACGGCGCAGACCAGCACCCGGGAGTGGAGCTTCTGCCCCATGGATATCAGGCTCTCGCCGATCAGAGCGCAGCCCGCCTTGGCTATGACCTCCACCAGCAGAGCGCGTCCCTTGGAGAAATGCTCTATGCTGGATACAGACGGCAGATTGACCAGATTGTAGATCTCATTGGCAGTCTCCATCTCGGGATTGACGACCATGGATATGCCGAGTGCGTCCTGCATCTGCCCTATCTGCCTGCGATAGTCGGGATTGCGCACGCGGGCGACCGTATGATTGACACCCAGACGCTTGGCGACGAGGCAGGCAAAGATGTTGAGTTCGTCATTTCTGGTCATGGCTATGACCAGATCGGAGTCCGGTACGCCCGCCTCCTTCTGGATATCAAGGCACGCGCCGTTGCCGACCACGCCGGTCACGTCGTACTTTTCTATCAGCGACTCTATCAGATCCTTGCATTCATCGATGATGGTGATCTCATGCCCCTCGCCGGACAGACACTTGAGGATGGTCCCGCCGATGCTTCCGGTCCCGATGATGGTTATCTTCATATAGCACCTCTTTCATGTGAGACGGCAGTCCGCTCACGGCATGAATTTTATCACATTGTTATCTTAAAGAAAATGGAGGGGGAAATGAGGACGATTACTTCATCTTTTCGCAAGCATATGATGTTGGGGTCAAAAGGTATTTTGCCCCCCATGTTGATACGGGTTGCTGCGCGCATAGCGCTCCCGCAACCCTCAAAACATTCGTAA
>CAVJQN010000023.1:0-6063 GCA_963651635.1 Agathobacter sp. | reverse complement strand
GTAGTTCATCATGGAGAACATACCCTTCTTCATCTCTCCGCCGTACCAGGTGTTCAGGATGACCTGCTCGCGGCTCGTGATGTTGAACAGCACTGCTGTCTCGGAGTTGAGTCCGAGCTCCTTGTAGTTGTCCACCTTTGCCTTGGAGGCATTGTAGACGATGAAATCAGGCTCAAAGTTCTTCAGTTCCTCATCCGTAGGGATGATGAACATATTTTTTACAAAATGTGCCTGCCATGCGACTTCTACGATGAAGCGGATAGCCATGCGCGTGTCGGCATTGGCTCCGCAGAACGCATCTACTACGAACAGACGCTTGCCGGAGAGTGCCTTGACCGCGATATCCTTGCATGCCGCCCATGTTTCCTTGGACGCGGGATGGTTGTCGTTCGGGAACTCCTTGCTCGTCCACCATACGGTATCCTTGGAATTCTCGTCCATCACGATGAACTTGTCCTTGGGCGAGCGGCCCGTATATATGCCGGTCATGACATTGACCGCGCCCAGCTCCGTGACCTGTCCCCTGTCATATCCGGTCAGCTCCGGTCTGGTCTCCTCCTCAAAGAGCATCTCAAACGACGGATTGTAGACTACCTCCGTCGTGCCTGTGATACCATACCTTGTCAGATCCAATTCTGCCATCTAGCACCATTCCTTTCATCATAGCCTTTATAGTAAAGCGCCAAACCCATATATCCCGTTTTGAGTTCCGTCAAAACGACCTGTAAAAGCATATCACATCGTACAGAGTTTATAAATGCGTGTTAGTGACGAAAAACAGATTGTATCCCGTCATGAACATATGCATGTTTCAAGCCTTCTGCTGCATATCCCCGGTCTCGGCATCGCTGCCGGATGAGACACCGTCGAGTATCGAGGCAAGCTCCTCGCCGAATTTCACGGAGCTCATGCGGGGAAATGCTCTCATAAGGCGGCGGTACGTCATCCTCTGCGCTATCCTTGCTCTCATCTGTGCCTTTGCCTGCGCCGCCTGTGTTCGCTTCTCTGCAATCCTGCTCCTCAGCTCAGCCTGACTCTGCTCTGCCTGCGCTCTGCCCTCCGCGAGCCTGTCTCTTAGCTCGGCACGCCCCAGCGCCGCCTGTACCCTGCCCTCCTGCAGCTTTGCGGCGGTCTCGGTCGCATTGTCCGCGATGGTCTGCGTCAGCTCGTCACTGGCCTTGCGCAGATCGGCGCTCACACGGTTGAGCTGCTTTAGGTCATCGTTGAGATGCAGCACGGTCAGCACGGTGCATATCACATCGACGATAAATATGATATATGCAGCTGCGACGAGGATATATCCTACTATGCCGTCGAGGATATTGACATTGAGCTCGATGAAGGGATGGATGATCTTCACGGACATCAGTATGCATATACCCCATGCCAGTGAAAATCTCGGGCAGACATATCCGCCCAGATTGTACGGCTGGTCGCTGTAGTCCCACCATCTCATATGAAACAGCTTGAGCAGCACAAAGCCGCCCACCAGCTCTATCAGCGTCGCCAGCACCGTCCCGCCTATCGTCAGCAGGAGCAGGTTATGGCTGAGCGGCATCAGAAGTATCAGTATGGATACCATGCCGAAGCCGTATATAGGGCATATCGGACCGTTCAGAAAGCCCCGGTTGACGACCTGTCCCTTGGTCACGGCATGATATACGACCTCCAGTACCCAGCCCAGAAAGGCATATATGATGAAATATGCCGCCAGATGATATATCTCCTGCATCCTTATCTCCCGTCATCTTGCACATGCCGCGGCTGTTCATGATTTGTTTTCATTTGTTTCAAAATGAATTAACATGCCATGCATGATTATGACATGATTGCTTTTTATACTTTAGACAGTCGAAGCGAGCAAGCCGCAATGCTGCAGACAACTGTTAATACTTTTTCATAATACGGGGCCGACAGAAATGTCGGCCCCCCTCCTGTGCAGCGAGTTCTGCTGTCACGAGCCTAAAGCGAAGTGAGAGCAGTTTACGAGCTGCCATGCGATAGGCGTCCGCAATCGCCGAGTGCAAGGCACGACGGCGGAGCGGAAACGCCGAACCGCGCTCACTCACATCATTTGCTGTGCACCCATCTCTCCCACTCGCCGATGATAGCCTCATCCTTGAAGTAGTCCACCTTCATCGCTGCCGTCACCTCCGCCAGCGTCTGATTGGTCTCCTCCACCGCATGTCTCGTGCCGTCGCGCAGTATCGCATATACCTGCGGGATATCCGCCGCCCACCTCGCACGTCTCTCACGTATCGGGCTGAGCATCTCCTCCAGCACGCTTATCAGGAGCTTCTTGCATTTCACATCTCCCAGTCCGCCCTTTCGGTAATGCTCCTTCATCTCATCAAGGCACGCATAGTCGCTCGTCAGTGCCGTGAACATCTCATCCGTGCAGAAAGCATCGAGATATGTGAAGACCATATTGCCCTCCACCTGTCCCGGATCCGCCACATTGATATGATTGGGATCGGTATACATGCTCATGACCTTCTTCTTGAGGGAATCGGAATCCTCCGAGAGATATATGCAGTTGCCGAGCGATTTGGACATCTTCGCCTTGCCGTCGATGCCCGGAAGTCGGCGCGTCGCCTGATTGGACAGCAGTATATCCGGCTCTACGAGCACATCGCAGCCGTATGTGGCATTGAACTTGCGCACGATCTCGCGCGTCTGCTCTATCATAGGCTCCTGATCCTCGCCTACCGGAACCGTAGTCGCCTTAAATGCCGTGATATCTGCTGCCTGTGATACCGGATATGTGAAGAAGCCCGCGGGAAGTCCCGCCTGATTGTCATTATCACCCTCGGCACTCGAAAAACCGCGCTGTACCATCTCCGCCTTGACAGTGGGATTTCTGGAAAGGCGCTGTGTAGTGACCAGATTCATATAGTAAAAGGTCAGCGCATGCAGTGCCGGGATATTTGACTGCACGCATATCGTCGTCTTGTCCGGATCTATGCCCACCGACAGATAGTCCAGTGCCACCTCGATCATATTGTCCCTGATCTTCTGCGGATTGCTCCAGTTGTCCGTCAGTGCCTGATCGTCGGCGATCAGCACATTGATCTCGTCGAACTCGCCCGAGTTCTGCAGCTCCACACGCCCTTTAAGAGAGCCTGCGTAGTGTCCCAGATGCAGTCGTCCGGTCGGACGATCTCCCGTCAATATGATCTTCTTATCAGAATCCTTTGCTAACATAGCGCCTCCGAATATGTGAATAAAGTGGTTTCATTGTACTCGCATAAGGGCTAAAAATCAAACCTGAGCGACTGAAAGCATTTGCACATTCAACATATACCGGTGTATCATGTGCACAACAGTTGTTGCTTTTCCGTTCATTTTTTGTCACTTTCGCAAAAAGGAGCATAAACATGAAGCTATCAGTTATCTATCATTCCGTCTCCGGCAATACCGCGCATATGGCGGAGGTTATCGTCGAGGGCATGAAGCTCGTCCCGGGAGTTGAGGCAAGAGCGTTCAGCCATGATAATGTCGATGCTGAGTTTGTAAAGGACAGCCGGGCTATCGTCGTCGGATGCCCGACGTATATGGCTGATATGCCGGCAGATATGCATGTATGGCTGGAGAAGGAACTGAGCAGGCTCGCTCCCGCAGGCAAGCTCGGCGGAGCCTTCGCTACGGCTCAGTATGTGCACGGCGGCGCAGAGCTGACTGTCCGTTCCATACTCGATCATATGATGGTAGCGGGTATGCTGACATACTCGAGCGGCGCATCGCAGGGAAAGCCGGTCATACATATCGGTCCGACAGCTATCGCCACAGCAGGCGATACCAAGGCACTGGAGCCGTTTGAAGAAACATTCCGCATCTACGGACAGCGCATGGCCGAGAAGGCGGTGGAGCTCTTCGGATAAGTACACTCATATTTTTACGGCGCACTATAAGTGCAGCCCCCGTCTGCGAGCAAGTTCGCAAACAGGGGCTGCGTGTTTATTTTGGTGATACTTGTTGTTGCGGGTCTTCAGGTCAGATACCCGTCTGCGAGCAAGCTCGCGCCGGATATCTGACCTGATCCCCTTGTATCATCAGAAGCAAGGTACTACTGCACCTTCGTACTCGCCCTCGATGAAGGTCTTGACTGCATCGCTGGTCAGAGCCTCTACGAGCGCCTTGGTCTTGGCTGTCTCCTCATCGCCCTCGCGGACTGCTACGATATTGCCGTAGGTCTGTGCAGCCAGAGAATCGGCGGACTCGGTAGCGAGCGCATCAGTTACCTTAAGCCCTGCCTCGATAGCATAGTTGCCGTTGATGACTGCAACATCCGCATCCTGCAGAGAGCGGGGGAGCTGAGCCGCCTCGAGCTCGATGAATTCAAGGTTCTTCGGATTCTCCGTGATATCGTTGATCGTAGCCTCCAGACCTGCGCCCTCCTTGAGAGTGAGCAGTCCGAGATCCTGAAGCAGCAGCAGAGCTCTTGCCTCATTGGTCACATCGTTCGGTACCAGCACCTCGGCGCCGTCCTTGAGCTCGTCAAGAGATGCTGTCTTGCCGGCATAGATGCCGAACGGCTCGTAGTGGATCACGCCTGCGCTGACGATATGTGTTCCGTTCTCTGCATTGAAAGAATCAAGATAGGGCTTGTGCTGGAAGTAGTTCGCGTCCAGATCTCCCGCCTCCAGAGCGTTGTTCGGCTGTACATAGTCCGTATACTCTACGATTTCGAGATCATATCCCTTTTCCTTGAGGATCTCTCTTGCTGCCTCGAGTATCTCCGCGTGCGGTGCCGGGCTCGCGCCGACTGTGAGCTTCTCCAGCTCGCCCGAAGCTGCCGCGCTTGTCTCCTGCGCCGTTGTCTCGGCTGCGGTCTCACCTGCGGTAGTCTCCTGTGCTGCGCTCGTCTGCGCCTCGGTGGTCTGAGCCGCTGTGGTCTGCGTAGCCGTGCCTGATGATGAGCAGCCGACGAGGGCTGCCGCTGCCGCAACTGCGGCTACCGTACTCCAGAATCTTTTCATAATAGTTCCTCCTTTTTGTGCTTTGTCTCTATCATCATCGGATGCGCTTGTCGCTCCTGCGGGCGCATCTCGTGATAACCTCCTGAATGACCTGAGTGATGATGACCAGTATCACCACCGTGACGAGCATCATATCCGCCTGATAGCGGTGATACCCGTATCTGATAGCCACATCTCCCAGTCCTCCCGCTCCTACCGTACCTGCCATGGCGGAGTAGCCGAGGATGGTCGTGATGGATATGGCTGCTCCCAGCAGCAGCGAGGGCTTGGACTCCGGCAGCAGCACCTTGAAGATGATCTGCCACGTGGACGCACCCATGGACTTTGCCGCCTCTATCACTCCCGCGTCCACCTCCTTGAGCGAGGCCTCCACCATGCGGCTGATATACGGTGCGGCAGCGATCACCAGCGGCACTACGGCAGCATTTGCCCCGATGGTCTTGCCTACCAGAAATCTGGTCACCGGCATCACCATCGCCAGCAGTATGATAAACGGTACCGAGCGCAGTAGGTTGACTATGACTCCCGCGACCTTGCTGAAGACCGGAACCGGATGTATGCCGTCCTTGTCCGTCACCACCAGCGCCACCCCCAGCGGGATACCTATGATATAGGCGATCAGCGACGACAGCCCTACCATGTACAGCGTCCGCCACGTCTCCTTGATGAGCATGTCTATCATCTTGGCATCCATCTCACTTTACCTCCTCATATGTCACGCCCGCAGTCTTGAGATAGTTGCATACCCGTCCCGCATCCACATCATCCTCCGGGAGCTGGAGTATCATCTGTCCCATCGCCTTGCCGCCGATATCGCGCGTATCCGCATGCATGATATTGACAGCGACCTTGCAGGCGAGGATCATATTGGCGATGATGGGCTCGGACGACTCGTGTCCGTCAAATATGACTCTGATCTGTCTTGCCTTGTCAAATGTAGCCGTGCGCTGCGCCGTATCTCCGAGTATCAGCTGTCTGCCTATCTCAGACCTCGGTCCCGAGAATATCTCCGATACCCGTCCCGCCTCCGCGATATGGCTGTGATCTATGATTGCCACGCGGTCACATATGGACTCTATGACCG
>CAVJQN010000022.1:0-12083 GCA_963651635.1 Agathobacter sp. | reverse complement strand
GTCGTGGGCATTTGAGAGGGCAGTGGGAAAGCTACTGGCGGGGCTGGACGTGCTGCCGGCTGATGGGCGCGGCAGGACAGGACAGGGAGCATATGCCGCCTCAGAGGGAGATGACACCCCATTGGCAGTCACAGATGCGAAACCAGCCTCGGCAGCGACAGCGGAGATAAGTTCAGTAATTGAGACTGATGTTAAGCCTGACACCGATATGAACGCAAGCGCGTTGCCGATATCGCTTATCAATACAGATATATCTGAGTATTGCGGCGAGACTTTACCGATGGGCTCTTCCATAAATGTGCGGATACATGAGTTGGGCAGCACATGTGAGCAGAGTGAGGAAGAAACTGGGAAAGCGGAAAAAACTGGAAAAACAGAAGAAACGAAAGAAACGAAGAAAACAAAAGAAACAAAAGTCATAAAAGAAGCTCAAGCATATAAAATCAATACATTCCTCACATCCTCCGCGGCAATGATCGACCTGCACTCCGTCACTAAGAGCTACGACGGCAAGATGGTGCTGCGCGGCTTTACCGCAACATTTGAACCCGGAGGCGCGTACCTACTGACCGGTCCGTCGGGCAGCGGCAAGACTACACTGCTGCGTATACTGCTGGGGCTGGAGAGCGCGGATGAGGGTGAAGTGACATACAGCTCAAATACCATACATGTCGCGCCGGATGGAAGCCTTACCGAAGAAAAATCCAATGATAGAAAGAACACACATGACGGAAAAGTCAGGCATGTTGAGAATACCAAACATGATGGAAAGACCGTATGCAACGGAAAGACGGACGGAAAAACCAGATATAACGATAAAATAATACACGGCAGGGAAATCAGATATGCCGGAGAAACCGGGCACGGAACGGATATGCCCGTGAGTGCAGGCGTAGTCTTCCAGGAAGACCGTCTGTGCGAGGAGTTCTCCGCGACAGACAATGTAGCCATGATATTCAAAAAGCCCGACATAGACGCCATCCGCCGCGAACTGAGCATCCTGCTGCCCGCCGACGAGCTGGACAAGCCGGTACGCGAACTGTCCGGCGGCATGCGCAGACGCGTGTGTATAGTACGCGCCTGCATGAAGCCGTCAGAGCTGCTGGTTATGGATGAGCCGTTCAACGGCCTCGATATCGCGACCAGAGACAGATGTATATCATATATACGTTCCAGACAGGCATCAAGGACATTGCTCATAGTGAGCCACGGCACGCAGGGACTGGAGTTCTGCCGGAGATTTCGGTTGGATTAGCACAGCGCCTTAATATCAACTCCGGCATGCAGCGGCAGAAATCCTAATCTAAAAGTAAGCATCGCTTCTGCGATGTGTGGTATCATAAAGGAGCATTTTGACGCATCACAGTGCTGTGCACCGCACCCGTGCGGGCGACATGGAGGATACTATGGCGACGACCAACATACTGGTAGTAGATGACGAAAAAGAGATAGCAGATCTCGTCGAGATATATATGGTGAGCGACGGATATACTGTATATAAGGCATCAAGCGCGCGCGAGGGTCTGGATATCCTCGAGAAGAATACCATACATCTCGTACTTCTGGATATCATGATGCCCGGCATGGACGGGCTGGAGATGTGCCGCGAGATAAGGCGGACGCGCAATGTCCCGATCATCATGATCAGTGCCAAGAGTGCGGATCTGGACAAGATAGTGGGTCTGGGCGAGGGCGCGGACGACTATGTCACCAAGCCGTTCAATCCGCTGGAGCTGACAGCGCGCGTGAAATCACAGCTGCGCAGATATACTCAGCTCAACCCCGGCAATGCAGGCAAGGCAGCGGAGACCGACGAGATACATATCAAAAACATGGTCATCAATCACGACAGCCACAAGGTGACGGTCGATGGGGTCGAGACGAAGCTGACGCCGATAGAGTTCGATATACTCTATCTGCTCGCGAGCAATCCGGGCAAGGTATATTCGACCGATGAGATATTCGAGACCGTATGGAACGAAAAGGTATACGAGGCCAACAACACCGTCATGGTGCATATCCGCCGTCTGCGCTCCAAGCTCAAGGAGGACGAGCGCGAGGACAAGATCATCACCACGGTCTGGGGAGTGGGATACAAGATAGATAAATGAAAAGCAGCAGATTCAGGACACATGTGCTTGCCAATATCCTCTGCAGCGGACTTCTGTCATGTCTCATAGAGGGATTTCTGGTCGCCAATCTGACCAGGCTGGCAGACTATATGGCAGGAACACGATCGTTCATGCACGAAACGCTCGTGGTCCTGCTCTTTGTGATACTGGGGATACTGATATTTACGCTGATATTCTGGCTTCTGGAGCGGCGCTCACTCGGCTATATCAACGACATATCCGAGGAGATGAAGCGCATGTCCGAGGGCGACTTAAACCACAGACTGGAGATCCCCGAGGACAACGAGCTGGGGGATATAGCCGTATATCTCAATGACATGTCCGACAGCATCAGGGAGCTGATGGACAAGGAGCGCGAGGCGGAACGCACGAAGAACGAGCTGATAACCAATGTCGCGCATGATCTGCGCACCCCGCTTACGTCGGTCATAGGATATCTCGATCTGCTCGCGCACAAGGACGGTCTGCCGCCTGAGACGGCGCGCGAGTACGCGCAGATAGGCTATACCAAGGCGAGAAAGCTGGAGACGCTCATCGAGGATCTGTTCGGATATACGAAGCTGAACTACGGCAAGATAGCGATGAATGTATCGCGCATCGACCTGATCAAGCTCCTGGGACAGATGATGGACGAGTTTTATCCGAGCTTTGAGGAGAAGGGCATATCATATGATCTGACGACCAATCTGCCGTCGATCGTCATCAGCGCGGACGGAAAGCTCCTTGCGCGACTTTTTGATAATCTGATAAACAATGCCATCAAATACGGCGCGGAGGGCAAGCGCATCGAGGTGAAGGTCGTCGGAGACGAGACGCACGTGACCGTGACCGTGACCAACTACGGCAAGGTCATCCCCGCCGAGGAGCTGCCCTATATCTTTGACAAGTTCTATCGGGTGGAGCAGTCGCGCTCGTCCGAGACGGGCGGTACGGGGCTGGGTCTTGCGATCGCCAAGAACATAGTAGAGATGCATGGCGGCAGGATCACCGCGGAGAGCGACCTGAACGGCACGCGCTTTATAGTGCAGCTGCAGGTGGACTTCGACAAGGACAGAGAGAAATTCGGCGGCTGAGATATGATATCGGGAGTGAGGCAGATACTGAAAAAGTGCATGATATATATGCTTGCGATGCTGGCGGCAGTCCTACTGCCGTCGGTTTCGTATGCCGCGGCGACGAGCGAGTCCGTCATGCAGACCTCCGAGACTGCATCACATACCGCCGCGAAGGCATCCGGGCAGATATATGTCACCGCCGACTACGGCTTCGGAGATGATACGGGCGTCAAGGCGGGACGCTATCTCCCCGTCACGCTCCATATGGATAGCCGCAGAACCGCGGGCGCGTCGGGAAGGGTGCAGGTAAAGCTATCAGGCTCTGATGCGGATATATACGAATACGAGTATCCGTGGGAGCTGGCGGCAGAGGAACAAGACGACATCACCTACTATGTCCCGCTGGGTCTGAACTCGGAGAATATGTCTGTGAGAGTGCTCATGCACGATGAGATGGCTGAGCCTGCGCCCAGAGGGCTGACGGCGAGGCTCTCGGATATCACAGACCATGGTACAAAGGCTGACGGGCAGACACGGGAGAGGGAGATATACTCGCGGTATATAGATCTGAACATGGATACCGATGCGGAGAGCCTCTTCATAGGCAGTTTGTGCGACGAGCCGGACGAGCTGAGCTGGCTTGATATGCAGTCGATCAACTACGGGCTGCTCAGGACGCATATATACAGCTTTGACGCGGATACATTTCCGGATGATAAGCGCGGTCTGGACATGTTTGATCTGGTCATCGTCACCGACTACCGTCTCAGGCATCTGAGCGAGACGCAGATGAGAGCCATGCTGGACTGGGTACGCGACGGCGGAGTGCTGCTGCTGGGGACGGGAGAGAGAGCGGACGACACGCTGGGACGTCTGGCACCGGAGCTGCTGGATGACAGATATTCCCAGCCGGAGCTCACGGAGCTGGACATATCGCTGGGCATGCAGGCGGACAACCCGTCGGACGGCATCATCGAGACCATGCAGGTCACAGTGCCGCTGCATGGCGGCAGCTCGGTATGGCGCGACGGGGAATATACCCTCATGAGCACCGTCAGCAAGGACAGCGGGGCTATCGCGGTCGCATCTTTTGATATTACTTCGCTTAGCGGATATGCCTCAGCGCATAGCGGATATGCGGACAGATTCATCTCTGTCGTGCTCACTAGCTCCCGCGTCTCGCAGCTGGCGGGTGAGTCGGGCAGGACGGGTGATGACAGATATGACTATCTAAGTCTCTTGCTGGGCGCGGGTGACGTGGGCAAGCTCCCGCCGGTGAGGCTGCAGGCGATTGCGATACTGGCATACATACTGCTGACAGGACCGGGACTGTATATATTCCTCAGACAGCACGCGGCTACGGACTACTACCGGAGAGGCGTGGTGGTGCTGGCGATGGTATTTGCCGCATTCATATATTTCATCGGTACGCGCACGCGCTTCAAGGAGGATATGTCGGGCTACGTGACGGTCGTGACGAGTGACGGAGCATCTGCGACCGAGACGACATTTCTCAGCCTGAGATCGCCGTACGCGGGCGCTGTGACGGCAGAAACCAACGGGAGATACACGGTGCTGCCGATATCCTCCGGGGTGCATGAGAGGACATCGCGGACAGAGGATGCCGATGAAGAAAGCGATGTGAGGATCACATATACAGGGGAGAATGCGCGTATAGCCGTCGCGGCGGCTGACGGGCTCTCGCCGAGATTTTTCGAGCTGGAGCGGACTCTCGACGAAGAAGAAGCATTAAAAACCGTGACTGGCAGTCTGGAGCTCTTTGAGGGACGGCTCACGGGCATGCTCGTCAATGCGTCGGGACAGAGATTGACAGGCGTCACAGTCACGGGCTACGGCAAGGTCTACTATGTCGGAGAGATGGCGGCAGGAGAGACGCGTGTGCTGACGGATGTGAGCATGATGAATGTACCGCTCAGAGACTCGTACAATGTCGCCAAGATGATATATGACGACGAAGACTACGAGAAAATCGGCATATTTACATTTCTGCGTGAGTATTATCTCGGTGCGTACGGCGCGGATCTGCGCGTGACGGCATTTGCCCCGGATGACGGACAGGAGGCGATCAGCTCGGACGCCGGATATACCGGAACGAGAGTACTGGTCTCGCTGATACCGACAGACCGCAGGCAGGGCACGCGGGTATGCAGACCTGCGACAGTGCAGGAGCCGCTGACGGTGAGCGGATACTACGATGCCGCGTCCAATACCATGTTTACGGACGGGGAGGTCGTGCTGGAGTATCGGCTGGGGGAGGATATCGATCCCGAGGAGCTGTATATAGAGACGGTCGATGCGGGATTTGCCAGATTTGAGGGCATGATATTCTGGTACGATGTCTACGCAGCGGCATATGAGCCTATGGAAGCTGAGAACGGGCTGGTCTCGGAAGAGACGCTGAGCAGACATCTCACGCCTGAACATACCGTGACGCTTAGATATGTATATACCGGGGATCGCAAGAATATATACGAGGTATCGCTGCCGATGATTTCCGTGATCGGCGCTGAGGAGTAGCTGTGCTGGAGATACGCGGTCTGAAAAAATCATACGGAAAGCGCGTCGTGCTTGAGGACCTGTCCGTCACCGTCGGCGACGGGATGCTGTACGGTCTGGTGGGAGCCAACGGCGCGGGCAAGACCACGCTGATGAGGATCATAGCGGGGCTCACGCGCCCCGACGCGGGCACGGTCACGATAGGCGGCATGGATGTGGTGCGCGATGCGAAGCGGCTGCGCGGCGAGATCGGCTATGTACCGGACGGCATAGGCATATATGACAACCTGACCGTCGGGGAGTATATGGAGTTTTTCGCCGGGGCGCACGGCATGAAGGGCACGAGCGCGAGACGCAGATGTCTGGATTTGCTCGGAGAGGTCGGGCTGGACGAGATGGCGGAGCAGTTCGTGGACAGACTGTCGCGGGGTATGCAGCAGCGGCTGTGTCTGGCGAGCGCACTGATCAGCAATCCGGATCTGCTGGTCATGGACGAGCCCACGAGCGGTCTTGATCCGAAGACGAAGCTGGAGTTTAAGAGCATCATCGGAGAGCTCCACGAGCAGGGCAAGACGATACTTCTCAGCTCGCATATGCTCTCGGAGCTGCCGGATATGTGCACACATCTGGGCATCATGGACAGCGGAAGGATGATGATCGAGGGCGATATGGACGATATCATGCGCCGTATCACTCAGAGCAATCCCATACGCATCACTGTGCTGGACGGCGTATCGTCCACGAAGGCGATACTCTCGCGCAAGCCCGAGGTCAGGAGCATAGCGCAGAGCGGCAAGACATTTCTGGTGCACTACTCGGGGTCGAGGACGGATGAGGCGGGGCTGCTCGCGGAGCTGATACAGTCAGATATACCTGTTGCGGAGTTTGTGCGGGAGACGGGCAATCTGGAGGACTACTTCATGCAGATCACCAGTCATCTGGATGAGAAGGTGGTGATGCGATATGATTTTTGACACGATCTACCGCAGAGAGAGAAGAGTCAGCAGCCGGAGCTGCCGTATGGCTCTGGTGATAGCGCTGTTCAATACCGCCATGGCGGTCATGGTGCTGACTGCCATGATGTTTGCCATCGAGACGGCGCGGGTGACGGCTGTCATAGACTACGGCGCATTTTACAGGATATTTACAGTCATGGCGATGACAGAGTTCGTGTTCATGATGGCGATGGCTCCGGCATTTTCCGCGGGCGCTGTCAGCACGGAGGCAGAGCGCGGGACGCTGGATATGATGCTGACTACACGGCTTACCGCGGCGGATATCGTCATCGGCAAGCTCCTGTGGTCGCTGAGCAGCGCGATGCTGGTGGTGGTATCAAGTCTTCCGATACTTGCCATATTATTCGTATATGGCTATGTGCAGATTTATAATATAATCATCATGCTGCTGATACTTCTGGTCATGGAGATATATGTAGGCGGCATCGGCATATGGGCATCCGCAGCATCCGCGAGGACGCCCGTCGCTATGGCGATAGCCTACGGAGCGGTGCTGCTGCTGACCTGCGGACTGCCGCTTCTTTGCACGGCTGTGTCCAATATCACGGGCACGCAAGGTGCGCTTGAGGGACTGCTGTGTCTGGATCCCGTGGTGCCCTTTGCGGCTTTTCTGGGCAGTGCGGCACGCGGAGGCGGGATGATGGAGCCGTTTTACCGTATGCTGGGTTTCTCGCGCGAGGCGGATATAGACGGCATAGCCCGCACTGCGGTGCTCGTGCAGCTGTCGGTCGGGCTGCTCTGCGCGTATATGGCAGTGCGCAGCATATCACGCCGCCCCTGAGCGAAACGCTTGAAGGAAAACATCCCTTGCCAAACCGTGCCTTAGAGGGTATATTATAAGACAAAGGGAGAGTCAGGACGACGGTCTACCCTCGAATGGTCAAATGACTGTTGTCACAGCCGCTCAACTATCGCGAGTAGTGGGCGGCTATTTTCTATCCTTGCCAATCTCATACATGAGACTGGCAAAGCCTACCAGAAAGATACCTATCTGGATCAACTCCGAATAAGTAACCATCGGCATCCCCTCCTTTCCTTGGAGGGATAGAAGTCCCTCCGCTTTGATGGAGGGTAGACCGCCTTTTTGTGTCCTGACTTCCCGAAAGAGAGTATAACACCTTAGAACACAAGTTCGCAACCATAATCGGGTGCTGGTCTCTCTTTCTTTCTGCCGCGAAAATGTCTGCACAATCGTATGATAGAAAGGCGGCTTGCACAACTGGTAAAGCCGACGACGATATGGTAAAATACGATATCTGTGCGTAGGTGAGATAGATGTCATATGTTGCACTATACAGAAAATGGCGTCCTAGGACATTCGACGAGGTGCGCGGTCAGGACGCGATAGTGACCACACTGAGAAATCAGGTGGTTTCGGGAAGGATAGGTCATGCCTATCTTTTTTGCGGTACCAGAGGCACAGGCAAGACCAGCATGGCGAAGATACTGGCGCGTGCGGTCAACTGCGAGCATCCGGTAGACGGAAGCCCGTGCAACGAATGTGCATCATGCAGGGCGATACTTGATGAGAGCTCCATCAATGTCATGGAGATAGATGCCGCGTCCAACAACGGCGTGGACAATATCCGCGATATCCGTGAGCAGGTGCAGTATCCGCCGACGCAGGGCAGATACAAGGTATTTATCATAGACGAGGTTCATATGCTCTCGACGGGCGCGTTCAACGCGCTGCTCAAGACACTGGAGGAGCCTCCGGAATATGTGATATTCATACTGGCGACGACCGAGGTTCACAAGATCCCGGCGACGGTGATGTCCAGATGTCAGAGATACGACTTCAAGCGTATCCCGGCGAAGGTCATAGAGGAGCGCCTCAGGCAGCTCACGCAGGCGGAGCATATAGATATCGAGGACAGAGCGCTCGGATATATCGCCAGGACGGCGGACGGCGCCATGAGAGACGCGCTCAGTCTGCTGGACGAGTGCGCGGCATTTCGCACGGAGCAGACACTGACCTATGACAAGGTGCTGGAGATACTGGGCGCGGCGGATATATCCATGTTCGCGCAGATGTTTGAGGCGCTGTGCTCCGGCAGGACACATGAGGCGCTGAGCGTGATCGCGGATGCCGTGGAGCAGGGACGCGACCTGTCGTGGTTTGCTTCGGACTTTTTGTGGTATATGCGCAATCTCCTTGTGATAGGCAGCATGGACGATGCGTCCGAGATAGTAGATGCATCAAGAGAAAATCTGGAGCAGATGAAGGCACAGTCCGCCGGCGTATCCAGAGACACACTGATGCGCTACATAGGCATATTCGGCGAGCTGGCCAATCAGATGCGATACTCATCACAGAAGAGAGTACAGCTGGAGCTGGCTGTGATGCGCGCCATGACGCCGCAGATGCAGGAGGATATCTCCGCGCTGCTCGACCGCATGGGGCGGATAGAAAAGCGGCTGGACGATATGAGCCGCGGCGGGCAGTATGGTGCGGCATTTACGGCGGGAGGATCCGGCGAAACATCTCAGACAGGCGGTATGCGACCGGGAGACGGGAGAGACCTCGCGACGGGCAGCAGTGCGATATATGCATCCGGCACGAGTACGGGGACCACGGGTACGGATATGCAGCAGGCAAGCCGGGCGCATCAGGACGGCGCATCCGCGTCAAAGCCGACCGGACCGGTAGAGCTTGACAAGGCGGTATATGACGATCTGATGCTGATCAGGGACGACTGGAGCAATCTGGTGCGAAGCCTGGGAGGCGCGAGCGCGACTTCGCTCAAGGACGCGGTAGCCGAGCCCGGAGAGGGCGATGCGATGACGCTGGTATTTGCGGGAAAGGAGATACGCGATATCGCCGTCAATACAGGCGCAGTGAAAAAACTCGAAGCCAAGGCTCAGGAGAAATACGGCAAGCGCTTCATATTCAAGACGAGAGTAAAAAAGCCGGACGAGGAGACACGGACATATGTGACCAGAGAGGAGCTGAGTGCTCTGATACATATGCCGATCGAGGAGGAGGACTGATATGGCAAGGCACGGAGGATACGGCGGAGGCATGGCGCCGAATATGGCCAATCTGATGAAGCAGGCACAGAAGATGCAGCAGCAGATGGCACAGCAGGCGCAGGAGCTGGAAACCAAGGAATATACGGCGACAGCGGGCGGCGGAGCGATCACGGTCACCATGACCGGCAAGCGTGAGCTCACAAAGGTCGCGATAGATCCCGAGGCGGTGGATCCCGAGGACGTGGAGATGCTGGAGGATATGATCGTCGTGGCGGTGAACGATGTGCTCGGTCAGGTCGAGGCGGCGGCGGGCAAGATGATGGGTCAGCTCACCGGGGGGATGAATGGACTATTTTAGCGGATGGATCAACAAGCTCATCGATTCGCTGAGCGCACTTCCGGGGATAGGCGCCAAGACCGCGCAGAGACTGGCATTTTACATCATCAGCATGCCGCAGGAGCAGGCGAGTACGCTGGCGCAGTCGATACTCGATGCCAGAGCCAATGTACGCTACTGCAAGGAGTGCTATACGCTCACTGACGACGAGCTGTGTCCGATATGCCGGGATCAGAACCGGGATCACAAGCAGATCATGGTCGTGGAAAATACCCGCGATCTGGCAGCATATGAGAAGACAGGCAAGTACAACGGCGTATATCATGTGCTGCACGGCGCGATCTCGCCGATGCTGGGCATAGGACCGGCGGACATCAAGATAAAGGAGCTGATCAAGCGTCTGGAGTCTGATGTGGACGAGGTGATCATCGCGACCAATGCCAGTCTGGAGGGAGAGACGACGGCGATGTTTATAGCCAAGCTGGTCAAGCCGACGGGGATCAAGGTCACGCGCATCGCGAGCGGCGTACCGGTCGGAGGCGATCTGGAAAATATCGACGAAGTGACGCTCCTGCGGGCGCTGGAGGGCAGGACGACGCTGTGAGACGAGTGAGGGTGACTGCACAGGTGCGTGAGCGCAGCAGGCGCAGATCCGGTATCAGCCGGGGCAGAGTGCATTTCCCCGACATCATGATACAATGTTCAAAAGGTCCAAAACTCCGACGAGAGCTTGCGACCCGGCATCATACTACACGAAAAGCACCACAGATATACAGGTAAACAGCAAGCCGCCGTACGGCGACACCACAGATGAAGGCTGTCTGCATCGCGGCGGGCGTATGCGGAGGTCAGGGTACATCGGGGACGAAGATGGATAAGTACGAGTTCAATATCAAGGCGGAGCAGCTCAAAAAGCAGGTCAAGGCGGGAGATTACGAGACAGCGCAGAAGATATGCGACAGCATAGACTGGAGGCGCGTGAACAATGTCAGCCTCCTGTCGATGGTGGCATCGGTCTACGAGCACAACAGGGACTATGACGAGGCGAAGGAGATACTGCTTCTGGCATATGAGAAGGCTCCTATCGGCAAGCGACTGCTCTACAAGCTCGCTACTCTCGCACTCAAGCTGGGCAATGTGGCTGAGGCGGAGGAGTATTACAAGGAGTTCTACGATCTGGCGAAGGGCGATCCGCGCCAGCATATACTGCGCTATCTGATATTGAAGGCGAAGGGCGCACCGGTGACCAACCTGATCAGCTCTCTGGAGGCATACAACCGGATGGAGCTGGACGAGCGGTGGATGTACGAGCTCGCGGAGCTTTATCACAAGGCGGGCATGAGCGATGACTGCGTCGCCATGTGCGACCGGATCATGCTGATGTTCGGCATAGGTCAGTACGTCAACAAGGCTATATATCTCAAGACTGTCATGGAGGGCAGAGAGCTCAACGACTACCAGAAGACGCTGGTGAGCAACCGCGATCAGTATGAGTTCTACTCGGATTATGACGATCAGGCGGAGAACGGCGGGCAGGCAGGTGAGGATGAGGGCGTGCGTGAGGCGCGCAGACAGCAGGATCTGGAGCTCGAGGAAAATGCAGTAGGGCGTCAAGGCGCTACCGGAACTCTGCCCAGACTCACGAGCGACAGAGAGTCCGACGATGTGCTCTACCAATATGATGATACGGACGATATACCGGAAAATGAGCGCACCAGAGTGCTGGATGATATCAATACCGTCCTGCCCAATACCAGAGAGTGGAACGAGGTAGAGGGCGGCAGGAATGCCCGGGAGCGTGATGCCGCGATGGCGGCGGCGCAGCGTCAGGCTGACGAGGCGATGGAGCAGGCGAAGGAGGCGGCGAAAGCCGCAGCACAGGCGAGAGCGGCGGCTAGAGCAGCGGTGCAGGCGCGTGAGAGCGCCGAGGCGCAGGCTGCAGAGCTGCAGGCAGCGGCGGCAGGACAGGGCGCACAGGGGAAGGGTACGCTCGCACAGGGTATATCCGCCGGGATACAGACTGGTGCGGCGGGTATGCAGGCAGCACAGACAG